>CAZSUQ010000013.1:0-22865 GCA_964609935.1 uncultured Thermodesulfobacteriota bacterium
GAAGAGGAGCCGCGCACAGGAACCCACCCGCTGCGCTGCGCGATGCTCGCGATGAAGTCTCCGTCCCGGCTCTTGCTGATCATGAGTGCGGGACGGTAAGGTTCGTACATCTTGAAGTGCCGGATAGCGGAAAAGAACTGCTGGTGCCAGGTGCACAGAAGCACAGTGCCGCCGTTCCGCAGGTGATTCATCCAGGTGTCCTCGTTTTCCACCTCCATGCGAAACGTCCAGGAATAGGCTCGAATCACGCGGTAAAGAAAAAAGAGAAGAAGCTTTACCAGAAAAAATTTAATGCTCTTCAACATGGCGTGAAACCGGATCCTGCCTGCTGCTTGTGATGACCGAACCGCGGTTCGGTCCGTTCTCATAGAGCGTCCTCGTCCGCATGCTTCACCGTGCGCCTTCTTCGCTTCACATCGCCCTGGCGGCGCTTGTCGGCCAGGCGTTGCGCTTTCGAAGCGGCCGACGGCCTTGTTTTTCTCCTTGCCTTCGGCCTCTGTGCAGCCCTTCGAATCAAGGCCGTGAGCCTGTCCATGGCGTCCTGGCGGTTCCGGTGTTGCGTGCGGAAGCGCTGCGCCATGATGAGGATCTCGCCCTGTTCCGTGATCCGGTTCCCGGCCAGGCGGATCAGCCGCCGGCGTACGTCTTCAGGCAGGGAAGGGGAGTTTGCCGCGTCGAAACGGAGTTGCACTGCTGTGGACACCTTGTTGACATTCTGGCCGCCCGCCCCGGAGGCGCGGACGAATTCTTCCTTGATTTCCTTTTCCTCGATGGTGAGGGTTCGTGTAATACGTATCATGCCACGACCCGAAGGGTGAGGGATTCAGGGAACCTGGATCGGTTTCTTGATGTATCCGTTTTCATGATACCAGCGCACCGCCTTTGTGAGCACCTCGTCAAAGGGCGTCAGGGTGAGCCCCAGTTCTTTGACGGCCTTTTCGTTGGATGCATGCATTCGCTTCCTCACGGCCCGGGCTCCGTCCGCAGTGAAGAGCGTCGGCCTTCGCAGGATCTTTGTCATGACCATCTCCGCAAAGAAGCTGAAGACCAGCCCCACGTAATAGGGGATGGGCATCTTCGGGCCGGGCACACCGGTCAGGCGTGCAACCGTCCTCAGGATCTCGGCAAGAGAGGTGTTGTGGTTGGCCAGGATGTAACGTTCACCGGGCCTGCCCTTTTCCATGGCCAGCCTGTGGCCCAGGGCTACATCGTCCACATCGATCACATTGAAGTGCATGGGCGGGTAAACAGGCATCTTCCCGTTGAGAAAGTCCACGATCAGCTTGCCCGTGGGCGTGGGCTTCACATCCCGTGCTCCCATGGGTCCGGTGGGGCAGACGGTGACCACGGGCAGTCCCCGTGCACAGGCGCGGTATGCCTCGCACTCGGCAATGTACTTGGTCGTGATGTAAGGGATGTAGAGTTCCCCGAGGTCCCAGATCGTTTCCTCATCCGCGAGTACACCGTCCCTTGCAGAGCCCACGGCGGCAATCGAGGAGGTGTACACCACCCGCTGAAGGCCCGCATCCTGGCAGGCGCGCAGGACCGTGCGGGTCCCCTCCACATTCACCCGGTAATAGGCCTCGGGTCGGTCATCCATGGTATACAGGGCTGCCACGTGATAAGCCCGGTCGCAGCCTTCCAGGGCCTTTCGTATGGAATCCGCATCCGTTATGTCCCCCAGGGCCTCCTCCACGTCGAGGCCCTCCAGGTTGAGCTTGTTGCTCGAGGGCCGCACAAGAACCTTCACCTCTTCCCCGTTCCTGACGAGCTCGCGTACCACCGCAGAGCCCACCAGGCCGGTGGCGCCCGTTACAAAAGCCTTCATGAGACCGCCTCCTTTCTTCATGGCCCCTCAGGCAAGGGGATGCATTTTCAACTCCCTGATTGTGAGGTGAAGTCTACTAGAAGATGGGATCCAAGGGCAAACAGAGCCAGGACAAAAACTACTTGCCGAATCCGGGATGCCTGCCGCTTCATGGGAAGGCAGCGAATCCGAAACGGGTGGCTCCGCGTGTCAGGTGTGCCCGGTATCTCCAAACTTGCCAACCACTTAAGATCTTGTTAATGTTAAAGGTTCATACGTAAAGCCTGTTGTAAGGGACCCATAAACAGCCGTTTCAGGGGCTGGCCCCAAGCGTATCTGCCCTGAGCATCCTTTTTCGGCTCTGTACGAGACAACGACTCATGCCTCCTGTTATCCCCCCTTTGCCTTCACGATTCCGTGTGAGCATTCAAGCCGGGATTTCCATCGGTTTCCTGTCCGGCCTTTTGAATGCATTTACCGTATGGTGGCCCCAGCGCGCATGGGATGAAACCTTTGTCTTTCTCATCTCCTTGTTTCCCTACGTCACCCTTGGGGTGATCATGGGCGCCTGTCTCGGCTGGGTCCGGGCACGCAGCTCAAAGCCGCGCAGCAACCCTCGCAACGAACTCCTTCGGGATATGCTGGCCCTGGTCTTTGTATTCCTCGCGTTCCTCACGGCTGGTTTTGGTGCTGGGTATGCACGAACCACGCGTCACTCCGTTGCGGTCAGCATCGGGATTTTTTTAAGCATCGTCATCCTATACCTCATGTTTCGGCTCCTGGGCTGGCTCCTTGGCCGCTTCGTTGAGACGCGCGTGGTGACCTGGCTTCTTGATCGACCTCCGTGGTGGAGGATGGGTGTCATTGGGGGGCTCCTTCTTGTCCTCTTTTCTGTTGTCCCTCCGCTGCTTGTTTCTTCACCTTCTCCCACGGAACTGCCCACCGGAACGGCTCCGCCCGGGCCGCGGAATGTCGTGCTCATTCTCATCGATACGGCCAGGGCGGACCACTTCTCCGCCTATGGTTACCAACGGCCCACAACCCCTGAAATCGATCGTATCGCTTCCGAAGGGATTCTTTTCGAGCACGCCATCTCCACGGCCAACTGGACCGTGCCGGCCCATGCCTCCATCCTCACCGGTACACCGTCGAGTGTTCACGGTGCGGACGGAAAACGATTGGTTCTGGGGCCTACACTCTCAACGCTGCCCGAGATCATGGGCCGCCATGGCTACCTGACCATCGGGCTGACCAACAACCCTCTGTTCTCCCGCCTCACAGGGATGACAAGGGGGTTCGGCCGGTTCGAGGATCACTGGCGGTCCAGGGGTCTCGAGCCGGTTCTCCTGCTACAAAGGATCGCTGAGGCGATGCTTGCCAAGTGGAGGGCCGGTAAGAACCACGGAGGAGCCGACTACACACTGCCTCGCCTGCTGGAGTGGATCGACCGCACGCGCTTGGAGAAGGGTCCCGACGGGCAGCCCAGGCCGTTCTTTGCCTTTGTCAACCTTCTGGAACCGCATACCCGACTCGCTTATCACGAGGGCTTTACGGATCTCTTCATGACGGACCAGGACACCGTCGGGGACCTGATCCGTACCCCCCAGACGGGCTTTCAGCTCTCACGGATTCCGGAGTCCAGGAAAGAAGTGGATTTCCGCCGCTACGAGACCCTTTATGACGGTGAGATCCGGTTCGCGGATCACCACATCGGGAGATTCGTCCAAGCGTTGGATCGTCGAGGACTGCTGGACGAGACCCTTCTGATCATCACTTCAGACCATGGTACCGGAATGGGGGAGCACGGGATGTTCAGCCATGGACACGGTGTGTATGAGGAAGTTGCCTGGATTCCCCTGATCCTTCGTTCTCCGGACAGAGAGAAACGCAGTATTCGGGTTCGCGACCCGGTTTTGCTGTCCGACCTTTTCCCCACGATCCTCGCCTTCTCGCGCATCCAAGAACCGCTTCTAGGGAGCGCCTCTAAATCACGGAATCTCCTGGACCTCTCTTCTTCTCCTCCCGGCTGGGAGGTGGTTGTGGAGGAAAACACCAATGAGATGTTCAACCGTATCGCGCGGAAGTTGAAGCCGGATCTCGATCTCTCCTCGCTGCCGAATCAACGACGCAAAGCGATCTACAAGGGAAACCTGAAGTATATCCTGAATGTGGATTCGCAGAGTGAGGAACTCTATGACCTGGCAGCGGATCCGGGTGAGCTGGAGAACCTGGCGGAAGAACGGCGCTCTGATCGTGAGCGGCTGGCCCAAGAGCTCAATGACTGGGTTCAGGATTTATCGAGTGGAGAAGCTGACGGTGCTTCCGCAGCAGGATCCGAACTCGACTCGGAAACAAAAAGAGCGCTCCGCTCCCTCGGATACATTCAATAAGAGCCCTGAGATTCCGTTAGTTGCTGAGGGGCGTGGCGACCCCCACACTTCCCTGATGACGTGACGATTGCTTCCGACACCGTTGCGAGTCGAACTAGGTGCTCGACCGTTGGATGGACTTGGCCAGGGGCTTGAAGGAGCGGTATCCCGGCACGCCCATGGACGTCAAGCGGGAGAGCTGGCAGGAGAGCTTCGGGACGTTTCCGACCAGGAAGTTGAACATGTGATTCCTGAGGAAGTTCTTCTCGTAGATGCGTCGCTGGATGAGGGTGGATACATAGAAGCGGTTGAGCCACCGGAATTCCTTTTCCGCGGCTTCCGGATCCCGTACCGCCATGGCCGCAACCTTCCCCGACAGCAGGGCCCCGTGAATGCCGAACAGGAACATGGGGTCCATGGAGCCGGACAGGCTGCCGGTGATGATCTTGTCCCCCAGATAGAGGCGTGGGTTCCGGAAACTCTTGGTGGGAACGCATCCCGTGATGAACTTCCATTCGGTCAGCGTTACGCCCAGCCGGTCCTTCACCTTGTCCATGCAGGCTGCGAGATTCGTTTTGTTGAGGGGTTTCCTGGAGAAGAGAAGCGCATACCAGAGATCGTTCATCGCAGTGACGTAAAAGTAATCGTTCGTGTAATTGTCCATGTAGCCCACGAGGAGCTGTTCGAATTCCGCTTTCAAGGTATCGAACATGCCCGAGCTCTTTTCCGCGTACATCCAAAAGGAATAGACACGCTGGTAGGGGATCTCCAGGGCATCAAACATCTCAGGATGGAGGCCGGTTGCGAGGATCGTGTCCGGCGGCATGGAAAGAGGATCCCGGACCATGGTGTCAAAGGAAAACCGGACACCATGGCGAAGGCATTCCTCGTAGAGAAAGGAATCGATGGACGTGGGCCGATTGCTTCGCTCCACACAGTGCAGGGTGTCGCTTTGGCAGCTGTACAGGTTGTCCATTACACCGAGGCGGAAATCGTTGATGGGCTTGAAGTGACCGGACAGATCGACGCCGGTGTACCGGCTTGCCGCTTCCACGTCGATGGGCGTCGAGTGGGCCGAGGGGTGGACCCCCTTCATGCCGCCGATCTCCGGGTGACCCTCCAGAACCAGGACCTCGTACCCGTCCTTGGCCAGGTTGATGGCTGCCACCATCCCTGAGAGTCCTGCTCCCACGATGTGTATCTTTGCCATGGTCTAGGCTCCTCAAATCCAATGCAGCAGGCTGTTCAAGAAGTCCTGTCTACTCCTTTGAATCCTCCTGGGCGGTTGTTGTGGCGTCCATGGGCCCCTGAATTCCGAGATCAACCGGAACCAGCGTACCTTCTTTCACCACGTAGGCGCCGCCGGGAACGAGATTTTCCGGAACACGGGACAGCATGCCGCCTGCGTCGGGAAGGATGTCCACGTCATTGGGGATCTCCCGGCCGCAGTTGAGCGAGACGCCTGCCGCCACACGGGTTCCATGTCCGATGCATGGACCGAGGGTGGTCATTCGGGTGGTGACGGTCTTTCCCTCGTGCCGCACACTCACGAATCCCCCTTTGAACTTCACATCCAGAGGCAGCACCATGGACGAGACGAACGTACGCCTTCCCACAAGCGCGGTCTGCAGGCCCGGTATGCCCGCGCAGGAATTGGGATACAGCACCGAAAGGTTGATGATGGAATTCCATGCGATTTCGGCTTCATCCCCCATGACGGAGGCAAGCACCTGCGCCGCCTCTCCCACCCTCACACCATTGCCGATATAAGCACCCCGAACCACTGCATGTGCACCCACGGACACCCGGTCGCCGAGGACCGATGCCTCCACCACGGCCGTTGGATGGATCACGCACTTCTTCCCCTTGATCACGAGCCGCTTGAGCAGCTTGAAGGGATTCAGGGAGAAGGCCGTGAGCACACGCCACAACGCCCAGAGGAGCTTCCTGGGAAACCATTCAAAGGGAAGGGCGGTCAGCGCAAAGGTATTCAACAGGTAGATGTGGGTCCAGTGTTTGAGGTGAATGCAGTAGCTCTTTGTGATCCCGATCCTGACCTTGTCATCCACCCGCACGTAAAAGGGTGGATCTACCTCCACTGTCTTCTGCTTGATCGGGATGATTTCTGGAGCGAGGTCGTTGAGCTTGTCCGGTTCAAAGGTGTCCTCATTGACATAATAGAGATCAAAGCCGTAAACCGCTGGCCCTCCTTCCCGAACGGGGGAGTAGGCACGAAGATCCTGTATGGGTAGGGACATCTCGATCTGCGGGTTCGCCTCCAACGCAAGCCGACGGCTCTGGTGGTGCTTTGAAACCGCCCTGAGGAATTTCTTCAGGCAGGTCTTTGAGATGTAGACGTAGTCCTGAAGGAGGAGAAACTCCTGATCACGGACCTCCTCCACCCTTTCGATCCGTTCGATTTCCAACCCCAATTGTTCCAGGATCTCCTTTTGCCGGTCCCGGACCGACCGGTTCAGAACAAGGACCTCTTCCGGAGGATCATCAAAAGGGGAGATGCGGATGTCGCTCTTGAGTATGTAGGCCTTCATGGATGGACGATGGGCTCCTGTTCGTACAAATTGCTATGGGGCCGGACCCCTGATACTATACAGGACCATGCGAACTTTGACCAGATTCGAACAGCGAATCGCACCCGGACAGATCAAACACGCGGATCGTGTGCTTCCCTTCCTGCTTCCTTACACAGCTTCGGGAATGCGGATCCTGGACTTCGGCAACGGGAGCGGCGCCGTCGCTCACAGGCTCGCCGAGAGATCCAGGGCTCATGTGACGGGTGTGGACGTTGCTCAGAACAGCCTGTTTCCCATTCCCGCGCTTTCCTATGACGGAAGCCGTCTACCCTTCAGGGATGGAACCTTTGACCTGGTGTATGCGGTGTTCGTGGTGCATCACTGCCCGGACGTGGAGGGGGCTCTTCGGGAGATGATGAGGGTTTCAAAAGGGAAGATCGTTCTCGTGGAAGATGTCTGGACCAACCGGATCAATAAATTCTGGCTATACTTCTTCCACGTTCTTTATGACCTTTTTGTGCTTCTGATGACCCTGTTGGGAAAGGCAAAGGGGTGGTCCTTTTTTCGCTACGGGTTCAAGGACGACCAGGGCTGGAAGGCCTGTTTCGACAAGCTTGGGATGAAACTCACCCATGTGCTCTACGTGGTTCTGGACGAGCGCTACCCGGTTCAACATCGCCTTTATCTCGTTGAGGAGGGGCAACAGAGCGAGAAGCCTGCCTGAGGTTCGCCCGAGTCAGATCAAGGAAAGCCCCTGATACCACCTGGAGAGCATGACCATGAATCCACCTTCCCCTTCTCCGCCGTCACGGTTTCGAATAAGTATTCGTGCCGGGATCTTTCTCGGAGTCGTGGTAGGACTTCTCAATGCATATATTGTCTGGCAACTCGAGGGCAGGGGATTTTTGTCCAAGGAGGTTGCGATTCCCGAAGAGTTCCGGGCTCACCGTCCCCTTTGGAACCACACACACATCTTTCTAACCTCCGTATTTGCCTACGGGTGCATCGGGCTTCTGGTCGGTGCGGGGGTGGGATGGCTGCGCAGCAGGAAAGACGGGCGTGACCGTCGACCGGGAAAGGAGTTTGTTCGGGATGTTTTGTCCATCCTCTTCGGCTTTCTTTTCGTATCCACGGTTGCGATTTCAGCGGGCTTCATCTATGCCTCGGAAAAACCGGCAAGACTGGCGGCAGGGATCCTGATCTGTCTTGCCTTGTTGTACGGTGTTTTCAGGCTGCTTGCCTGGCTGTTTGGACTCCTCGCCGAGAGCCGCATGGCGACCTTCTTGATCGAGAGGGTACCCTGGCGACCGCTGGCAGGAACGGCTGGTGTCGGGCTCATCCTTTTCAGCCTGGTCCCACCCCTCGTGGCACCCGATGCGCCCCCTTTGCCGCCGCCTGCGGGCAGGGCCCCTCCCGGGGCTCCCAATGTACTTATCATCGTGATCGACACCGCCCGAGCGGACCGGTTTTCGTGTTACGGCTACGAAAAGCCCACGACCCCGAACATCGACCGGATTGCCTCTGAAGGGATCCTGTTCGAAAGGGCGATTTCATCCGCGGTCCACACATTGCCGGGCCACGCCTCTATCATGACCGGAACCCCTTCAACGGTTCATGGAGCAAACGGTGCAAACTTCTTTGTTGATCCGTCCCTCACATCCCTGGCCGAGATCTACAGCTCGAACGGCTACGAGACAGGGGGATTCTCAAACAACCCATGGGTTGCGGAGCAAACAGGTCTGACAAAGGGCTTCCGGCACTTTGAGGACCACTGGCGCTCAGATACCTTTGGGCCCCTATCGATTCTCCTGAAAACCTGTGAGGCGGCGATCGCTTCCTGGCGCCAAGGCAAGGTCGCGGGAGGTGTTGAGTACACCCTGCCCCGTGTCCTCAAGTGGATTCAGGACGTACGACAACAGAAGGCATCGGATTCAGAATCCCCCCGGCCCTTCTTCGCTCTCGTCAACCTTATGGAAGTCCACGGACCTCTTCGCCATCATCCAGGCTTTACGGAGGCTTTCCTCACCGAACAGGATACGATCCGCGATCTGTTACGCCTGAAGCTGGACCCCCTCACATACTTCAGACAGCGATAGACCACAGACCTGACGGAAAGTTACAGGCACTACGGAGTCCTTTACGACGGAGCGCTGAAGTACATTGACCATCACATAGGAAGATTCGTTGATGAGCTCCAGCGCTCGGGACTGCTCGACGAGACCTTGCTGGTCATCACATCGGATCACGGGGAGGCCATTGGAGACCACGGACTTTTCAATCATCGACAGAGCGTGTATGACGAGCTCGCACGGGTGCCTCTTGTGCTCCGTCATCCTCGAATCCGGACCCCGGGTAAACGTGTAAGGGCCAGTGTGCAGACAATGGATATCTTTCCAACCCTTATAGGGTTCACGGGATTCGATGGAAGCTTGCCCAACGAAGTCACCCTGGCCCGGAACCTTCTTGAGGAATGCCCACCTCTACGAAAGATCGTTGCTGAGGAGGAGCCTGCTGTACGGATTTTGCAGAAGGGCGGTCGTTTTTTCTCTGAAGAGGAGCTTTCTTTGATCAATAATCGTTACAAGGCCCTGTACGAGGGGGATCTGAAGTTCATCTGGAAAGCGGACGGCCCCCCGGAGCTCTACGACCTGGCCTCTGACCCGGGGGAGACGAATGATTTGGCGGAGGAACGCCCGGAAGTCGTCCAACGGCTGGCCCGTGAGCTTGACAACTGGCTCAATCAACTTCCGGCAAACCGCATTGACAAGGCAGATGCCCCTGCCTTGAAGATCGACCAGGAAACGGAAAGGGCCCTCAGGTCTCTCGGCTACATCGAGTAATCCCCGGCCGTGGTTTCCACAAGAAATGATTTGCAATTATCTTTTCCCGTCTGTTACTCCGCGTTCCCCTCTTTCCCTGGCCCACGGAACCTGAAACGCTCCGGCTCCCCGTCCTGAAAGGTAACGAAGATGTGTTCAGGGGCGTCCAGAGGTCGTTCAAGGGTGATGCAAACCTCCTGAGGGACCCCGTCCTCCACACGTACCTGCTCCACCCGAAACCCGGGCATGGGGGTCATCTGCCCCTCACGGAAAGGGATCTTCGGGAAGGGCACATTGAGAACCAGGAGCCCGTTCGGGTTGTGAAGGCAGAAGCCATTGCGTTCCGTGGACAGGACAGAGGGGATCTCTTTGGCGTTGCTGAGCGTATAGATCCTTGTCTCCTTGTCCTTGTGGTGGTAACGATACACCACGTTTGCAAGGTACACGGAGCTGGGGTTGGGCGCATTGAGCAGGAAGACGACGGAACCCTCCGGATGGGCTTCCAGGATTTTGGTCACGGCCCGGTCAAGCTCGAGATGAATCTTGTCCCCCTGCCGGGCGAGCAAGGCGGTTCCAGCACTGTCCAAGAAGAGCGGCAGGATCACAAAAAAACAGGTAAAGGCGATCAACAAGGTCTTTTTCCATCTCCTTGAAGCCATCCCGCTCGTGAGCACCTGAAGGAACCCTGTGGCAAAGAGGCAGAAGCCCACCGTGCTCTTGTAGAGGAATCCGGCACGAGGGATGAACCAGAGCGGGGTGAAAAGGAAGAGAAAGATCCAGACGAGAAAGAGCCAGAGGACGGGAAGGGACCGGAACAAGCTCCGCTTCCACACGACCAGGGCCACCCACATGGCGGTCGGCAGGAGGAGGAACAGGGGGGTCGGCCAGGTCGTGATAAGGGGCGACTGGGTGTGAAGGTCCGGCGGGAGGAAGAAGGTGATGGCCGCCAGGTACAGGTAGAGATTCCGCCCCATGATGGACAGGTTCTCCACCAGGGTTTTGTCTGGAGATGCGAGGACATATCCGGTCGAGGTTCCGTGTCCGGACCATGCGTACCACATCACGTAGAGAAGGGAGAAGGTAAAGAAGGGGACAAGGGGAAGGTAGGCCCTTATTCTCGAGTGATCTTCCCGGATCGCCTTCAGGCCTCCGAGACGAACAAAAGCCAGAACCAAAAGAAGGAAGGGAGACAAAACCATACTTTCCTTGGAAAGAATCCCACAGAAGTAGGTCATGAACGCCAGGGCAAGTAGATGGCCTCGGCCACCGTCGTCACCCTCACGTTTCAGGTAGGTATGAAGGAGCCAGAGCGTGAGGCCCATGAAGATGGTGCCCAAGGTGTTGTCGCGGGCGCACATCCAGGAGACGGGAAAGAGATGATTGAAATGCAGGGTTGCAGCCAGCCCGGCCAGCAGGGCGAACCACGGACGCAGGCCCAGGGCAAGGCAGAGTCCATACAGGACCCAGGCGCAGACGATGTGCAGCAGAACACTGCTCAGATGATACCCAAAGGGATTGTCGCCCCAGAGGGCGCAGTCCAGCGCCATACTCAGTGTAGGAGAAGGCCGGAAGTAGTTGAACTGGAAACCCGGGTCCCCCCACCAGGGAACGGCATCTCGAATCACGGTGTCCGGGATCTTGGCCGTACTGAAGGAGTTGAACCCAAAGTCTTTGAGCTCGATCTCCGGATCGCACACCAGCGACAGGTGCAGGTAGTCATCCATGAAGAAGGTCATCTTCAGGGATGGGCCGAAGGCGGCAGCCACCGCCAGGGCGAGCAGCAAACACCGTAGAGCGTGGCCCTTCATCTAATCCCCTTTCAGGATGAGCTCCGACATTTCCGAGGTGAATTGCTCGATGGTTTCCGTCCGGAAATGACTCTTGCGAACACAGAACGAGAGCATGCTGGTATCGTCCGACGAGCTGCAGGACATAACCGTGAGGGGTACGAACGCGGTTCCCAGCACGCGCACGTTCTGGAGCCGGACCCCGGCGAACTCACCGGTGAGCCACGGTACGCTTCCCATGTTGGAGACAATGGCGGTGGGTGCGAACCGCATGAGCCAGCCGGACAAGCCGCGCAGGAGCCACCGTCCCAGAAGCACCGCCAGCTCAGTTGGATACCGCAGGGTGGCTCGCCGGGGGATTCCGGTCCACTGCCGGTTCTCGTCTTTGGCCTGGAGAAACGCTTGTGACACACGGGCAATCATATCCTTGAGACTTGGCGTCCCTTGACCCGGGTTGAGGATGTTCACCGTGAAATGGCCGCTGGCGTTGGCTGCCAGGTCCAACGGCCGATCCGGGGGCCGCAGGTTTGCAGGAGCATCCACGGACAGGTAGCGGGCCGGGACCCCATGCCTTTCGTTCCACCTTGCGATCTGGGTCAGGAGGGCTGAAACATAGAGGTCGTTGATGGTGCAACCCTGTGAGCGGGCGCGTTCCCGTACCTGTAACAGGGGCAGGGGCACGTGTTTCATATAGGTTCCGAACGCACCTTTCTCTCCTGTCTGGAAGATCTGATCCGCCCGGTGTGACAGGATCCTGCCCGTTGCCTGGTCGAGAAACCGGCGGCCGGGGTTTCTTCCTTTTTTCCGGGGAGGTTCTCCCCAGTAATCTCCGGAGAGCCGAAGGGAGACTTCATCCAGCGTGGGAGGGAGGAGCCTCGGGAGGGCTGCATACTGCTCCATGACCGACCGGACCAACAGGGCAAGGCCGATGCCGTCAAAGGCGACATGGGACATTTCAAAGGCGAGGGTATCGTCTCCCAGGTGAATGC
Source organism: uncultured Thermodesulfobacteriota bacterium (assembly GCA_964609935.1). Classification (GTDB taxonomy): domain Bacteria; phylum Desulfobacterota; class DSWW01; order DSWW01; family DSWW01; genus CAYTRL01. Next base: position 12,303 of record CAZSUQ010000013.1, read on the forward strand.
GAAGGGGTGGCCCCCTGAAGGCATCGAATTCGCGAAGTTTCTGAAAAGGTCCATGGAAGTAGGCTTCAGGTCGGAAAGGGATCTTTTTCCATCGGTAGAAGATGCCGAGGTACCGGGCGATCCTGCATCCGGCCACGGGGTGCCGGGTTCGGATGACGTGTTCGAGGGCCGTGGACATCCGCTCACGATCGAGTTTTCCCCGGACATCGAAGAGATAACCGGCTGATTGCGGGAATCCCTTCAGGAAGGTCATACGCGCCAGGCGGCCGTATCTATCCACGGGCAAATAATCGGTCATGCACTCTCCTGTTCTTCTCCCCGGAAGGTCCTGTTCTTTTCAAGGATGACTTGTGAAAAGAAATCCCGGATTCTCCTCCGCTCCACGCGAAGAGGCGTAAGGCAGACTGTACCTTGCGACGACGTCATCGGTGGGGGAAGATACTCGCCCTCCAAAGGGATCCGGAGGTCCCTATGAGGCCGCAAAGGACCAGGTCATACGGCAAGGTCTGCGAAAACGGGATCCCTACCTGCTTTCCAAGGAAATAGAAGATGATCCGACCGAATCCTCCGAAGACGGTCATCACCGCACCCAGGATGCCCAGGTCCTGTGTTTTTTTTCTGACGAGGATCATCGCGACGCCCAGGGATACGCCCACCAGGACTCCCACCCCGTAACAGAGGACATGTATGATGACGGCGATCCAGAATGCGGAGAGTCCAAGAAAAGAGAGACTGGCCTCATGCAGCAGAATCTCGCCACACTTGGACGCCATGGGCGCCACGGCCATCAGGCTCAACAGGACCACGACCGAAGCCCCGAAAAAGATGGTGTCCTGCTCTTTCTTCCGAACCTTTTCTGTGTAACGGAATTCGAGCTGCTTTTCCGTGAGCTTGTGGATTCTTCCGCATGCCTTGCACCGCACCTTGTTCTTCATTTCAAGGCCGCCCACGGGAATTCTGCGGCCGCAGCCTCGACAGTCCATCTCCACGGAGTCCTCGATGACCGGACCCGGTTTCAGGGAGCGGATCAGCATAAACTTTTCAAGCCAGGGTGGGTGCAACGGATGATTCCTTCAAAGCAAGCTTATTGAAAGGTGTTGTTGTGGAGGATTGTTCCTGTAGGGTCATCCAGTTCCTGCAGTTCTTTCGAGAAGGGAGGCAGGCTGTCGGCCGTCAACAGCTTTTCGTCCATCACGGCGAACAGTTCGTCCCTGAAGCCCCGCAGAAACGCCTCCATATCCTCTTTCTTCAGAACGGGATCCAGGTAGGACAGGGAGAAGCGCATCATTCTGTTGTAGGTGACCGTATGCATGGAAGAGGCCACGGGATAGGCGATGGGATTGGAGACGCGAAATCCATCCACCACGGCTTCCTTACCCAGAGGAACAGGAAAGGATCTTCCCTGCTCGTCGATAAAGATCCGGCCCACGTTTGAGTACACGATTGTGGCCGTTGTCCTGGCCGCCTGGCCGGTCTCAATGGATCGAGCGAGCATCTTTTTCAACAGACGGAAGGGGACCCATGCGAAAAGGCCCGTCAGGATGATTCCGATCAGGGGAAACCGGAGACGCTTGAGACCATGACTTTGAAAGCGGATCGCTTGGACCAGCTTTTCAGCATTCTCCATAAGGGAGGCCCGAAGGTTGATGTTCATGGCAACCGAGCAGTTGCCCACGGACTCCCTGGGCCGGAGCTTCAGGTAGGAACGCAGGTTGACAGGCACGGAGATGCTGATCTTGCCGGCGTCTCGTCCCTGACTTCGGATCCATCGGAGCACGTTGCGCCCGCACGCCAGGATCATGGCCTCGTTCATGCTGATCCCGATCTTCCGAACCCGGTCGATGAGCTTTTGTGTCAGGTCTTTGTCGAAGGTCAGGTGAATGGCCCGGATGGTGCCGGTTCTCTGCTTCCAGTCAGTGAGAAACAGGGTGTTTTCCCGGGGTCGATTCATGAGCTCGTACTTGAGGTATCCCCAGAGTGTGACGAGCAGTTTCCAGGGGGGGGTGCTAAGAAAGAATTTGAGCATGCTTCGCTTAACCTGGGGGATACGGTCCTTTGGCACTTCGCGTCCGGCAGCAATGAGGTTGTAGCTTTCTGCGTATACCTCGAGGATCGCCACCGTGCCGAATGCGTCCGACAACGAGTGGTGAATCAGGAAGAAAAGGTTCCAGAGTTCCTTGCCCCTTCGAATGATCTTTACCTTGAAGGGCGGCTCCTTGCGGATGTCCCACTTCGTGTTGGAGTATTTATCGTAGGCCTGCCGGTAGAGTGTGTTGGACTCCTCTTCGGAGATCTGCCCGTCCTGATAGTAGTCGATGTGCTCCAGCAGATCCGAAGCGTCCATGTCCAGTTCCTCCCAGCGGAACCTCCCGAACACACCTCCACCTCCTGTGATGACGCTCTTGAGGATGGGAAGCCTATTGATCAAGGCCTGGCATGCGGCCTGATGGACCTCCAGGGATATGTTTCCCTGCAGGCGAAGATCCACCAGGTAGATCATCGTCTGAACAACCTCGTGCATGGCTAGGTAGAACTTATCTCCGAGGCCGATGTGCTGCTGAAACCGTTCTCGGTCCTGCGGGACGTTTTTCATGATCTTCTCATCCCTGCTCACGTTCCGGGTCAATCGATCGTCGAAGCGTTAAACTGTACATCCCGTACGCATCTTGTTTTCCCTGGGTGTGGGTGGGTAGGGTCCTGCCTCAACCGGGGCAGGGGGTCCCATCCGGATGGGTTGGGTGCTTCTGGCCGGGGACGGGTGGCATGATGATGGCTGTCCCGGAGAAACCGTTTTTATTTCAAAGAGTTTCTCTTCATGTTAAAGCAAAGGGTATGGCAGATCAAGTGTGCATGACTTTCTGAAGAGAAGACCCGGCTCGATGAAACACGGACGAGTTGCCATGTACAAACCGGATTTGTATGATGAAGGCGTTGGATCTTGAAACTTCTCGTTTCTGGAGAGGATCCAAGAGGGTAAGGCCCCATAGAGGACACAGACATGGAGCGAGCAGAGGAGATCCACAAGGACCTGACCGCGTCCCCGCTGCACCTCTGCCCTGAGCGTGCCTACCTCGTAACGGAGTTTTTCAAGCACGAGGATGACCCCGGGGAACCCCTGGTCGTCCGGAAGGCCAGGGCCCTGCACTACCTCCTGACCCACAAGAAGGTGGAGATCTGGCCGGGAGAGCTCATTGCAGGCAATGCAGGAACCACGCGGAACGCGTGCATCCTCCAGCCCGAACTGGCCAGCGTGTACATGAGCGAGGACCTCTTGTGGATCGACCGTCGCAAGACCACGCCCATGAGGATCTCCCTGAAGGACAAGCTCCGGCTCGCCAAGGAGGTGGTCCCCTACTGGCTGCCCCGAGCCATGCCGAGCCGCATGTTTCCCGGGCTGCTCAAGGCCGTGCGCTACACGGCTGATCAGCTCAGACCCCTCCACTACCTCATCAACGAGGCAGGGGGCATCGGTCACTTTCTGCCCGACTATGAAAAGATGATCCGGCTGGGCACGGACGGGTTCAGGGAGTCCCTGAACGGCGGTGGCAGGGACCTGCACCGTGCGGCGCACATCGTGTGCAACGCGCTGGACGCGTGGGCGGCCAGGCTTGCCCACCATGCAGAGGGCCTCGTGTTCCGGACCCGGGACAGGAAGCGAAGGGAGGAATTGAGGGAACTGGCACGGGTCTGCCGCAAGGTCCCGAAAAGGCCGGCCGAAACCTTTCACGAGGCGCTTCAGTGTCTCTGGCTCACCCACTTGGCCATCAACCTCGAGAGCATCAACTCCGCTGTTTCCCTTGGCCGCATGGACCAGTACCTCTATCCCTACTACAAGAAGGACATGGAGGAAGGCCGTCTCACAAACGAGGAGGCCATGGACCTCCTGCTTTGCTTCAGCGCAAAGGCCACGGAGCACGTGTTCCTCCTTTCCGAGCGGATATCCGAGTATCACGGTGGATTCCTGGTGGTGCAGGCAGCCATCGTGGGGGGCATGGACAGGCAGGGGAACGACGCCACCAATCCGCTCACCCTTCTCATGCTCGACGTGATGGAACGTCACGGCATGCGGGATCCCAACTACCAGGCCCGCGTCCACAAGGGATCTCCGTCGGAATATCTCAACAAGGCCCTGGACGTGGCCCGAAGGGGGCAGGGCAACCCGGCCCTGTTCGGTGACGAGGCCACCATTGCCTCCCTCCTGGAACACGGCTTTTCCCTGGAGGATGCCAGGGACTACGGGATCGTGGGGTGCGTGGAGCCCTCCATCCCGGGCAAGAGCTTCCTTTCCACGGATGCCGCGCTCCTGAACCTCCCCCTGTGCATGGAACTGGCGCTCAACCGTGGGAAACAGTGGAACAGGCGCCGCCGGGTGGGTGCCCGCACCATGGACCCCTCCACGTTCCGCTCCATGGACGATGTGCTAAGCGCCTTTCAGGAACAGCTCGATTTCATGGTGGATCGCTTCGTGGGCGACATGCAGATGGTGGAGCAGGCAAACCGGAAGTTTCACCCGACCCCGCTCTCTTCCATGCTCGTGGAGGGTTGCCTTGCCTCGGGCAGGGACCTGACCGAAGGCGGGGCCAGGTACAATGCAAGCGGGGTGCAGGGGGTGGGGTTGGCGGATGTGGCCGACTCCCTGGCCGCGCTGGACCGGACGGTGTTCCAAAAGGGACGCCTCCAGATGAAGCAGGTGGCGGACGTGCTGAAGCGGAACTTCGAGGAAGCCGAGACGATCAGGGCCGAACTGGGCCGGGCACCCAAGTACGGCAACGACCAGGGGCTACCGGAGACATACGCCAACCGTGTCGCCCGCATGTTTCACGATTCACTGGCGCGATACCGCAACACCCGCGGCGGGCCCTATGTGTCCGGTTTCTATTCCGTGACCTGTCACGTGGGATTCGGCAAGCGAACCGGAGCCCTGCCGTCGGGCAGGCGGGCCGGAGAACCCTTTGCCTCCAGCATCGGGGCTGCGAGCGGTGCGGACCGGTGCGGCCCCACGGCCCTGCTCAATTCCGTCTCCGCCGTGGACCCGAAGCTGATGCCCAACGGCAACGCCCTGAACCTGCGCTTCGACCCTGTGCACGTGGAGGGGGAAAAGGGACTGGCCAACCTGGCCGGGCTGGTGAAGGGGTACTTCGATCAGGGGGGCATGGAGCTTCAGCTCAACGTGCTCGACCCGGAGATGCTCAGGGACGCGCGGGAAAACCCGGGCAAGTATCCCTCCCTGGTGGTCCGTGTGGCAGGGTACTGCGCCTATTTCGACGACCTGCCCGACTCCGCCAAGAAAGAGATCATCCAGCGCACCCGCCTCAGCATAAGCTCCGCGTCTTCCTAACCATCAATTTTCATGAAGCTTTGAGTTCTTTTTGAGAAGGAGGGCATCGTCATGCTAGGAGTACTTGGGGTCCTTGTGTCCATCGGATTGGTCATCTACCTCGCGTTCAAAGGCTGGAGCATCATCCCCGCGTCCCTGCTGTGCTCGCTGGTCGTCATCCTGACCAACGGCGCCGGGATCTGGCCGAGCATCTCAGGCTCCTACGCGGACGGCTTCAAGTACTTCATCGGCGCCTTCTTTCTCATCTTCTTCTTCGGCGCACTATTCGGCAAGGCCATGGGGGACAGCGGCTCGGCCAACGCCATCTCCTACAAGCTGCTGAACGTTTTCGGGGCGAAGAAGGCCCTGCTGGTGATCATCCTGGCCACCGCCACCCTGACCTACGGCGGCGTCAGTGTCTTCGTTGTGATCTTCACCATCTACCCCATTGCAGCGGCGCTCTTCAAAGAGGCGGACTTGCCGAAAAGGCTGATCGTCGCCGCCGTCGGCCTCGGCGCCGGGACCTTTTCCATGACCGCCCTGCCCGGCACTCCCGCCATCCAGAACCTCATCCCCGCCCGGGTCCTGGACACGCCTCCGACAGCGGCGCCCGTGCTCGGCATCGTGGCAAGCGTCATCATGTTCGCCCTGGGCTTCTGGTACCTTTCGTGGCAGTCAAAGGTGGCCAAACAAAACCAGGAGCACTTCGTCCCGGGTCCCAACGACGACATGGAGAAGATGTCCTTCGTGGACCCGGAGTTGCTGCCAGACTGGCGGCTCTCCTTCCTTCCCCTTGTCTGCGTCATCGGGCTCATCGTGGGCCTGAGGTCCCTTGATCCCATCTTCGCCGTGACCATCGCACTCGCAGCGGGCACCCTGCTGACCAACATCCTGTTCTGGAAGCGGATTGCCAACCCGCTCAAGACCCTCAACGACGGCATCTCCCAGAGCGTCATGGCGCTGCTCAACACCGCCGCCATCGTCGGTTTCGGTTTCGTGGTGAAGGGCGTGGCGGCTTTCGAGAGCTTCGTCAACTTCGCTGTTTCCCTGCCGTTCCCGCCACTTGTGTCGGCCGCCTGCGCGGTGAACATCATGGCGGGGATCACGGGTTCCGCCAGCGGCGGCCTGACGATCTTCATGAAGACCATGGGACCGCACTACATGGAGTTGGGCCTCGCCCCCGATGTCCTCCACCGGGTCTGTGCGGTGGCTTCCGGCGGACTCGATTCTCTGCCTCACTCCGGAGCGGTCATCACGACGCTGATGGTCATGGGCGTCACCCACAAGGAGGGGTACAGGGACCTCGGGGTCGTCACGGTGCTCTTCCCCATCGTGGCGACGGTGGTCATCCTCCTCCTCGCCCTGATGGGTGTTCACTGACCAACCAGGAGAACCTGCAACAGGGAGACCGCCATCCGTCACCCACCCATGGGCGGCCTCTCTACTTGATGTACCCCAGGCTTCGGAGCTTTTCCAGGGCCTCGCTGTCCTTCTGGCCCGACATGGAGGGGGCGTCTTCCCCCGGTTCGTAGGCCGGGGTCCGGGCCATCCATTGTTCGATGGCCTTTCGCAGGGGCTGGTCCGCCGTGCAGCGGCCGCCCTCGCAGAGGTTGTTCTCCTCGTCTGGATCACTTTCCAGGCGGTAAAGCTCATCCGACCCATTGGATGCAAAGATAAATTTTTCCAACGGTGTTCGCGCCGAGATCAGGTCCCTGTCGAACACGGATACGTCGAAGTCCTGGACCTTGAACTCGATGATCCTCAGCTGCTCCTTTGGGCTCCGGTATTCGGAGAAGGCCATGGGGAGGCCGGGGGCGTCCTGGAGGATCAGGGGAAGGAGGCTCTGCGTTGAGAACTCGGAAGGGACCTGGCCGGTCGGAACGCCGAGAAGCTCCACGACCGTGGGAAAGATGGAGTTGAGCTGAACGGTTTCCCGCACCTCGGTGTCCTTTGGCAGGCCAGCGGGGTATCGCATGAGAAAGGGGATCTCCAGCAGGGTGTCGTACACGCACAGCTGGTGGTCGGTCATCCGGTGCTCCCCGAGGTTCTCGCCGTGGTCGCCCAGCACGATGAGGACGGCTTCATCCAGCACGTCGTGTCGCCTCAGCATCTCCATGAGCTCACCCAGCCGCATGTCCACGTAGGCCAGCTCGCCGTCGTACATGTCGTTCAGATCGTGGAGTTCCTGTTCGGTGAGATCCACCTCACCCACAAGGTACTTCACAAAGCGGTCATCGTAGATGTTCAGCTGCCTGAGCGGTTCCCCTTCGCGTTCCGGGGAGAGGAAGCGGTCACGAAACTCGGGCGGAGGGGAGTACGGGCCGTGCGTTTCCAGGTAGTTGATAAAGAGGAAGAAGGGGGCCGGGGATGATCCCCGCTCCTCCAGCCAATGCTCCACCCCCCGGTTGATCTCCATGGCTCCCTTGTCGATATGCTGCGAGCCGATTTTTTTGAGCAGCTTGTTCAGTGCCAGCCTGTCGCGGCCGTGGCTCCTCCAGACCTCCTCGAACCGGTCAAAGCCCTGGTCGAGGTGCGTGACCCCGCCCACCATGGTGTTGGCCGAGAAACCGATGGTGTAGTAACCGCACGCACGAAGGAACTCGGCCAGGGTGAAGAAATGCTTGTCGAGCTGGAAGTGGTTGATGGTTGCGCCGTGCGTGCGGGGATAGAGACCGGTGAACAGGGACGCATGGGAGGGGAGGGTCCAGGGGCTCGGGCTCACGGCATCCAGGAACAGTACGCCGTCGCGTGCAAGCGCATCGAAGTTGGGCGTGGTGGGCCGGCTGTACCCGTAACTGCCGAAGTGGTCCGCCCGGCAGGTGTCCAGCACGATGAGGATGACCGGAGGGGAGCGTTCGGGCTCGTAGACCTTCTGGGCAGGCACGATTTCAGGGGCAGGGACCACCACGGAAGGCACGACCCACAAGCCTGCCACGAGCAGGAAGAGGATCGTTGCCAGGACCCCGTGGAGGACCGGGTGACGAAGGATGCGAATCAGAGGAAGGGAGAGGAGGCGGTCCGTGACCCAGTAGAAGGCGCGGAACAGGCCGTAGCAGATCAGGCCTGCGATGAGCATCCACAGGGGGAAGGGCAGGCGCGAGGCGTCGGTGTCCGGCATCCTCCCGAAGTAGAGAAGGGACAGAAACGCGAGGAAGCAAAGGAGAGACAGCCCCACATAGAGATAGAGTGCAAAGAAATCCCGTGCCTCTTTCGGGTCTTTCTTTCTGAGCCTGCGTATCCCGGCCGCCAGTTGTGAGATCCCTATCCACCAGAGCAGGCCCACGAGCGCTCCGATCGCCCCGTACAGGAGGCCGGCCTGCAGCAGGAGGGCCGTGTCCAGGTTGGAGAGCATCTTGATCCAGCCCCCCTTCCCGGTGAACTTGATCAGAACCCCCTGGAAGAAGAGGAGATACACAACCTCGCTGACCCCGAAAAGGAAGAACATCACAGCCCCTGCCAGGGCTGCGGTCCAGTGGGGGTGTCTTGTTTCACCCGCTTGCATGGGTACGATTCTCCTTGTTCTCTGTTCTCCCTCAAAATTTCCTGTAGGATCGGCCCTTCCAGACGATCCCCTTTCCGGAAAGGGTCCTCCAGATGGCCGTGAACCCCATGGAGGAGATCACCACCCCTCCCAGAGGCTGCAGACAGGGCCTGGACACATCCACCTGTAGATAGAACCTGAGCAAAGACCGCACGGCCCCCATCACCGTGAGTTGGAGCGCGGCCAGGAAAAAGACGAGCAGCCAGAACGCGTTCCATCCGCCGAGGATATAGAGGAAAGGGGCGGCAACCAGCGAGATCCAGGGAAGGGTCGTAAAGAGCAGGTAGTAGACCATGAGCGGAACGGCAAGCACGGCCACCGCCTTCTTCCCCTGCATGATGAGGATGAAGTTCTTGGTGAAGCCCTGCCAGATCTCCGCCAGGGTGGGCCCGAACTGCTTGGTGACGAACCTCGATCCCAGCAGCATGCGCAGGCAGAGGCCGGTCTCCTTGAACCTGCGGGCGATGATCCAGTCTTCCCCCACCCGGTCGCGTATGGAGGCGTATCCGCCCACCTGGTCGAAGGAGGTCCTCCGGAAGAGGAGGAAATAGCCGAATGCCATGGCTTCCTTGCTCCTGGGGTCGTTCACCAGGTCCATGCGAAAGATGGACAGGACCCCGAGCCAGGGCAGAAGGGCCCTTTCCCAGAACGAGGAGCAGACCACGCTGGGGTACAGGGTGAGGAGATCAACCCGTTCCTCCTCGGCGTACCGGATCGTTTTCCTCAGGGTGTCCGGTTGAAGGGTGGTGTCCGAATCCACGATCAGAAGGAAATCCCCCTTTGCCTCGCAGGCGCCCTGGTGAATGGCAAAGTTCTTGCCGGTCCATCCGGCAGGCGTTTCCTCTCCCTGGACCACCTTCACGCGTGAATCTCTTGAGGCAAACCCTTCCGCAAGGTGACCGGTGCGGTCCGTGGACCGGTCGTTGACCACCAGGATCTCCAGGGGTTCGTAGTCCAGGGACGTGAGGGAGGAGAGGCAATCCGAAATGTGCTTCTCTTCGTTCCTTGCCGGCACCACGATGCTCACCCTGGGCAGGGCATCCCCTGACAGTACGGGGGACATGTCATTCTCCAGTCGCGGAGACCGCTCCTCGTCGCTGAGCCTGCGGAGCAGCAGGTGTGCGGCGTGAAGAAGGAACACGGCAAGCAGGATCAGGAAAGAGGCACTCGTCATCCCTTCTCCTCCCTGTACTCCCTCCCTTTCCAGGCGACCTTTTTCCCTGTGAGCACCCGGTAGCAGGCTTCCCACTGGACAGAGGCAAGCGCAACCGCGCCCAGCGGGTAGGCCCAGGGATAAAAGGGGCTCAGGCGAAAGAGGGTCTTGGCGAAGCGAAGGCCACCCATCGTGGTCAGGATCTGGGTCAGGGCCAGAGAGGCCACCACCGCCCGTACGGGGCCGGTCCATTCAAGGGCCCCGGGAATGAGCGCCAGGAGCAGCACGACCCAGGGAAACCAGCTGAACAGGATGAGGAAGAGGGGGAGCAGGAGATTGAACTTGATCAGCTTGGGATCCAGTTCCATGCAGCGGAACAGAACCTTTCCCCAGCCCCTCCGCAGGTCCGCCAGGCTTGGGTAGGGCCTGGAGATCAGGAGTTTGGGAGCAATGGCCCAGGTCAGTCGAAAACCCGCCTCCTTGACCTTGTGGGCAATGACCAGGTCCTCCACCACCTCCCCCTTGATGGCCCGGTGGCCCCCGATCCCTTCG
>CAZSUQ010000014.1:0-22856 GCA_964609935.1 uncultured Thermodesulfobacteriota bacterium
CCCCCCCCCCCCCCCCCCCCCCCCCCCCCCCCCCCCCCCCCCCCACCCCCCCGCCGCCCCCCCCCCCCCCCCCCCTAAGGATCAAGTCCGGAATGTCGAAAAACACTGGATTCTTGTTTTTCAACGGCCGGCTAAGGCGCCGGCTTTGTTCGCGCAGGTCAGGGTTTTTGCCTGAACCGAAAAGGAGAAAATACCATGAAGGATCCCTATTCGTTGGAATACCCCCGAACCGTTCGTGTGGGCGATATCTCCGTGCGGGAGGGGCTTCAGCACGAAGAGCATTTCGTTCCCCTGGAAGCCAAGGTCTACTACGTGGAGGAATCCATCCTGGCAGGGTTCAAACGCCTGGAAATCACCAATTTCGCCAATCCCGCCTTTCTGCCCCAGTTCAAGGATGCCGAAGCGCTTTTCAAGCGTGTTCGTGACAGCAGGCGGCTGTCCCGAAGCGGGGTGAACTTCGATGATATCGAACTCACGGCCGTGGCCATTCGTGAAACCGGTGTGGACCGGGCCGTGGCCGGACGCAGGGAGGGGTGGGGTCCGGACCGGATCGGCATGATGGTCTCCACGGACGAAGAGCACCATTACGCCAATTCCGGCACCACCCTGCCGGAATACTGGGAGGAAGCAGAGCGGTGTATCCGGAAATGCCATGAGGTGGGCATCAAGGTCTTTGGAACGGTCAGCACCATATGGGGCAGCCCGATTTCAGGGCCCACGCGCTTCGAGGATGCCCTGGAGTTTACCCGGCGATGGTTGAGCATCGGCGCCGATGATATCGAACACGCAGACCACGACGGCTCCGCCCCGCCGGATCAGGTGTACCGCTATTTTTCCATGATCCTCGAAGCGTTGCCCGACACCGGTCTGCACGTGGCCCACTTTCATGTCACCCGGGGCTGGGGCATGGCCAACGTTCTTGCCGCCCTGCATGCCGGCGTCGATATCTTTGAAGCGGTCCTGGGCGGGATCGGGGGGCAGCCGGCCAACTTCATGGACGGTGTTCCGGTAAGAGGCACCGGCGAATACTATTACCGGGACCCCAACATTGTGGGCCTCGTGAGCCTGGAGGACATGCTCGTCATGATGGACGAAATGGGCATCGAAACCGGGATCGATATCGACCGGCTCCTCAAACTGGGCGTGAAATGGGAGAAGACCATCGGCAGGCGGCTGCGGTCCGAGTCGATCTACAACGGCAGGATTCCCAAGGATCCGCGCGAGGAATACAAGCGCAAGGGCCTGGCGGAGAGAAAAGCGAAACGCGGTGAAGCCGCGGGGCAGCTGTTTCCCGCCGCGTGGCCGGAACGTGTGGACCTGAAGGATTGAAGCCGACCCTGTTCATCCAATATCCCCAGCTTTTCAGAACCTGAGCGTGTAACTTCCGCCCAGAGCCCACACATCGCCGCCGGTGTTCACCTCCAGGTACCCGGTTTTGTCCAGGCCGTTCATTAATGCGTAAATGCTGTCTATGTACACGTACCGTGAACGGTCCCGGAAGCGGTGGTATTGAAAGAAGAACTGAAAATCGTGCTCTCCCCTTTTTTTGCCTTTCAACGTAATGCACAGGCCGGCGGAGGCAACGTCCTGGTCCGAGTCGAAGATGTTGTTGTTGGGGATTTGCGGTGAGGGGTCGAACTCCTCCACCGGTGTGGGTTCGAAATAATAGCCAGCCCGCAGGCAGATCCTGTGGATCAGCCGCACGAACCTGGAGGTGAACCCCGGGTGGAAGGCGTATTCCACTCCGACACGGTGGGTGTAGGTGTCATGCCATGGAGGAACCGGGGTCAGCTCCAGGTAGGTGTGGTAGCTGGAGTATCTCTTGTAGGTCATGTCATAGGCCAGGGAGAGTCCTTTCACGGGCCTCAGAACGACACCCGCGGTTACCTGCAGGGGCACGAAGCTGATGAGGTTCATGTTGAAGTGATCGGGGTAAGGGATCGCCACGGGCAGGGGCGCGCCGTTTTCGTCCTCAAAGCCGATGTGCTGCCGGATGATTCCTTTCCCGTGGTGTGTCTCGTTTCTCCCCCGGAAGGTGGCGCCCAATGCCAGCTTGTCACGAAACCTTTCCATCGGGGGTTTGATCAGAACTCCCAGAACGGGGACTACGACGACCTTGGCCGTCTGATGGATGCTCAGGCGAAGGCCCTTGACCACATCGTTCATCCTGTTGAGGGCCTGGAAGACATCCTGGTCGGAATAGCTGTCCATGGACGGGATGATGCCGGCCCCCACTGACAGCCATTGAGTGATCTCGAAACCCAGCGAAACCGCTATGGACAAAGCCTGAAAATTCCTGTCGTGCCGCAGGAAATGCGGCCTGATGGCACTGGGCCCGGCATAATACTGGCCGAATTCGGGGAGGTTCGCCCAGAAGACCATTCCCAGGGAAAAACGCTTGAACCAGGGAAACACCCGGACGATCTTTTCCAGGTCCAGGCTGCTGGCCAAGCCTATGATCGCCCCCCGGGAGGAAGGCTGCCCGTGAAAGTTCATGGAAGGATAGTCCGGGTAACGGGCCCATACGGAGGGGTTTCCGTAAATATACCCCGCAGTCGCCTCCACGATTCCGTTTATTTGAGTCAAGCCGGCCGGATTGTAGTAGGCTGCCGAGTAATCGTCCGCCACGGCCGTAAAAGCCTGACCCATGGCGGTGGCTTTGAGGCCGGCCCCATACTCATCGAAAAAGATGCCTGTCTGCGCCGAGGCACTGCTCGCGCAGAGCAGAGCGGTCATCAGGAAAACTGAAACCCGGGCCGTTTTTCGTGGCATGCGGGCATCCTCTGTTTCAGGGCTTGATCCGTATGTCTAATATACGATGGACAGGGCCAGGCCGAACGCCCAGACCTGTCCTCCAAAGGCGATGGGACCGTACAACGGGTCCCTGTCGTTCGATATATGGTTGGCTTCCAGCAGGTGCGCCTGAAAAAAGGTTTCGAGCTTCACCGCTTCCACCCAGTCCGCATTGTAGTTCAGCCCGATTCCTCCGGAGACGACGTTCTGGTCCGCGTCCAGGATATTCATCCTTCCGCTCATGTCCCCCACGGGGCTGGATTCCCAATAATACCCGGCCAGCAGGGAGATCTCGTTGAACTTCTTCAGGAACTTCCCCTTCAGACCGGGATGGAAGGTATACGACGCTCCCACCCTCGGGATCCATACGTCGCTGAAGGCCGGCTCAGGAACCTCATCCCAGAAAAAAGTAAACGCTGAATAATGTTTCCAGGTCAGGTCCACCGCGATGAGAAGGCGATCCACGGGCCGGACGGCGATGCCACCCGTAATCTGTTCCGGGGTGAACCCCACATGATCCACGACCCTGCCTCCCGGGTCGTCAAAAAATAACTCGGGGTTCTCCGGATCGGCGATCCAGATCCCCTTGGTGCTCTGCATCCCGGTGCCGTAAAACGACGACATTTTCCCCCGGTAGCAAATTCCTATGGAAATTTTCTCCCTGAGGCTCTTCATCGGTGGGCGCAGAAGGATGCCCGCCACCGGGACGACGCTTATCCTGGTGATCTGCCGGAGGTTGATCCGGAACCCCACGGCGCTGTCATCAGGCTCCGGAGGCAGTTGGATCCAGGAGTTCGTGGACGTCTGCAGGCTGTCCGCCCTGGGCATGATCCCTCCGCCCACGGAGAGCCAGTCCGTGCATCGAACGGCAACGGATATGGCCATGGCGAACAGTGACCAGCGCTCGCTGTACCGCAACGCGTAGGGTTCGGTGTCCCACTGGGGGTTCCAGAACTGCACCACTTCGGGGAGGTTCAGAAACATGGTGATGCCGAAAGCGATCCGGCTTCCCACCAGGGAATCCTTGAAAAAGGATGATTCCGCGAGGTTGCAGGCATAGCCAAGGTAAAGGCCTCTGGTGGAGAGATCCTCCTTCCGGCTGAAATCCGTTTTCCTGTAATGGAGATCCGCCGGCTCCATCTCGATCCACACCTTGGGCTTTGCGTACTGATATCCCAGGGTCAGGTGAAGGGGGGTTCGAATCTGGACGAGTCCCGCGGGGTTGTAATAGGCGGCGGACGCATCATCGGCCACGGCCGTAAAGGCCTGGCCCATGGCGGTCGCTTTCGGGCCCGCTCCCAGTTCGTCAAACGGCAGAGGTGTCTGGGCATGAAGGCGTCCGCCCGGGCACATCAGGAGCGCGGCCGTGTAGAGCAGCAACGGAACAAGGGCTCTTTTCACTCTGCAGACCACCGCTATTCATATTGGAGTGATCGGGTAACCCGTGTGTTGCACACAATGGTTTCCCATGTCAATGAAATTTCTTTCCTGCCGTCCTCTTTCCTGTTGCTTGACACCCCGCTGAAGCATCCCTTATGTTCAGGGCAATATCGCTGTCTGATTTCCGAACACAGCGCCTTTCCTTTTTCCTTCTCTAAAGATTCCGGGGGCGCCCCCACCATCGCTGGAAGCACACGATCCGAGGCATGAAAGGCAAAATCTGTCTGATAACCGGCGGCACCTCGGGCATCGGCAAGGCCGCCGCGCTGGAACTGTCCCGCATGGGCGCCACCGTGGTCCTGGCGGGCCGGGACCCCGCCCGAAGCGAGGCGGCGGCGTCCGAGGTGAGGGCCGGAGGCGCGGGACCGGTGGATCTTCTGCTTGCCGACCTGGCATCGCTTCCACAGGTACGCCGGCTGGCCGGAGAATTCAGGGCCCGGTACCGCCATCTGCACGTGCTGATCAACAACGCCGGAACGATCTTCCCCCCCCGATCCAGTACGGAGGATGGTTTCGAAACCACCTTTGTCGTGAACCACCTGGCGCCTTTCCTGTTGACCCACCTGTTGCTGGACCTGCTGAAATCCAGCGCGCCGTCCCGTATCGTAAACGTTGCCTCGTCATCGCACAAGGTCGGGTCCATAGATTTCAACGGCCTCCGTGGAAAAAAGCGGCGGTCCGGACCGTTTGCGGGTTGGCGTTCGTACAACCAGTCCAAGCTGGCCAACATCCTTTTCACTTTTGAGCTCTCCCGGCGGCTCGAAGGGACCGGCGTAACGGCCAACTGCCTCCATCCCGGCATGGTGGCCACCAACGCCGCTTCCGAGAGCCTCGGATTTCCATGGGCCCTCATCAACCGTTATCGTCCCTTCCTGACCCGCCTTTTTCTCGGACTTCCGCGTACCTTCCTGAAAACCCCGGAGCAGGGGGCTGAAACCTCCATCTATCTGGCCGCCTCCCCGGATGCGGAAGGGATCAGCGGCAGATACTTTATCAACAAGCTGGAGGCCAGGTCCTCCGGGAAATCCCGCGACCGGTTCACGGCACAACGCCTGTGGAAACTTGACGCAGAGCTCGCCGGACTGGGAGATTCTTGATGTTCCGATCCATCAGAGAGTTCGGGGCGCGATACATTGACTACCGTATGGCCTGGCTCGGAGCGGGGTTCATGGGCTTTATCGTGTTCCTTGTCAATCTGACTCATGGGCCCGCCGGGGCCCTGGTTGCAGCGGGAAAACAGGCTTTTTACACATTCTTCTTTGCCGGCCTGATCACCCGGGCCGCTGAAAACCTAGCGGTGAGGTACACGAACCGGCGGACATCCCTCACGCTGGCATGTGTGCTGCCCTCACTCCTGGCTGTTGGTTTCACGTATCTCCTGCACAGCCTGAAAGGAACGCCGGAGCCTTTTCTGTCCACGGTCCCCACCATCGTTCTGGCCCCTCCCGGATTCATCTGGTGGGGCCGAAAGAAGCGGAACGCGTGGGAGCGGGAGGCGAGGCGCTCCGGAAAAGGGGTTACACCCTGAGGTTCCCCCCTTCGAGACGGGAAAGGATCTCAGCGGTCATGGGAATGTAGAGGCCCTTTTCATCGTCCCGGAAAAAGAGGGGGTCCGGCCGCGTCCTTTCCGGATCGTAGCCTTCTTTGTGAAAATCCAGTTTCCGCTGTTTCAGTGTTCCGGTGACCTCCATCTCCCGGACCAGGCGGACAAAGAGGGGACGCGCGTATACGGGCAGGGATGAAACCACGTGCCTGTAGAACGTCTCAGGGTCAAAGGAAGATCCCGGGTGGATCACCAGGGCTGCCATGCCTGCACGGCCGTCCGTATTGGGGACCTTGACCCCGTAGACATTGGATTCACTGATTCCGGGGCATGCATTGAGGAGCTTGGCCACCTCCTGCGTGGAAACGTTTTCTCCCTTCCAGCGGAACGTATCCCCCACGCGGTCAATAAAGTAGTAGTTCCCGTCCCCGTCCCTGGTGAACTGGTCGCCCATCCTGAAGTAGGCATCTCCCTGCTTGAAGGCGTTCCGGACGATCTTCTTCTCGTTCTCTTCCGAGTTGGTGTATCCGTCGTGGGGCATGACTCCCTGCCCGATCCTGCCGAGCAGTTCTCCGGTCTCCCCATTTTTACATGCAACGCAATAACCGTCCGGATCACGCTCCAGATCCCCTTGTTCGTAGTTGTAGCGCGCCAGGCGTACCTGGTTGTGCTGAAACGGAAAGGGACGCCCCACAGAGCCCTGAACGCCTTTGAGATTCATCAAAGCCACATTGCCTTCGGTTGCTCCGTACATCTCGATGATCCGGGGGATATTGAAACGTTCCTGGAACTCTTTCCAGATATCCGGGCGCAGACCCGCCCCCGCCGCGAGGCGTATCTTGTGATCCCTGTCCTGCGGGGATGGGGGAAGACGGAGAAGGTAACGGCAAAGCTCCCCGATATAGTTGAAAAAGGTGATCCCGTGACTGCGAACGTCCTCGAAGAAGCCCCTGGCGCTGAACGCCCTCCGTGAGGCAAAGGCGGCTCCGGCCCGGAGCGCAACGCTGAAGGCGACAAAATTGCTTTCGCCGTGGTAGAGGGGCAGGGGGGCGTAGAGTACGTCCCGGGAAGTGATACCGAACAATCTCGAAAGCGCGATGCCGGCCATTGCAAAACGGCTGTGGCGTATGATGGCGGGCTTGGGCAGGCCCGTTGTGCCGGAGGTGTAAATGTACAGGAAGACATCCCCTCCCTTGAGATCCGGCATGGGGAAGTTGTCCGTGGCAGCGGAAGACAGGGCAAGATCCAGGCTCTGGACAGGGGGGGGCAGGGAGCCCGGCTCGCCGCCGGCCCACACCGTTTTCCCGATCTTGTCCACAAGGGGCTCAACCGCAGGAAGGCAGGCCTGATCCACCAGAAGATGTCCTGCTCCGGACACGTCAAGAACATGGGCAAGGGCGTCGCCGGAAAGATGCGTGTTGATCAGCGCGCCGACGCTTCCCAGTTTTCCCATGGAAGCCTGCGCCATGAGCATGTCCGGGCTGTTCTGCATCATGATGGCCACGGGCTGGCCCCGTTTGATGCCTGCCTCGTTCAGTACATGTGCATAACGGTTCGCCCCCTTGTTGTAATCTTCATAGGTGACGGCTTCCTGTTCGAACCGGAGGAACACACGATCGGGAAACCGGGACGTCTGCTGGTCGAGGATCACGTTGAAGGTTTCGCGTCCCCGGTTGGAGGTGCGCCACAGAGAGGAGAGCATCATCGTAAAGGTTGGAATTTCTCGAATGTCCTGAAGGAACAAACGGAAATTCATCATCCTCTCCTTTCGGATCTCGGACCTTTTTCGATCACGAGGGGGCCGGGGACGCACGGCTTCCGGAAACCCGGTCGGTCAACCCTTCTTGTCAGAACAGACCTTCACCCGGTAATGGCAGGTTGCCGCGCCGGTTCTGTTGGGGCTGTCGATGACCTCGGCAGAGGTGATCTTTTTCCCGGTGGCGCCCTCGATCATACGGCCCGCCAGGCGGGCGCCGCTGTCGCAGCATTCCGGCAACGGCTCCATCATGCCCAGGAGGACCAGGGGGCAGTGGCACCTCGGCTTTCCGTCTTCTTCAACGGAGGCATCATAGATCAGGTCATAGGTGTCGCCCTCCTGCTTCACATCCCACGGGCCGATTGGCGGCACCGTGCCCCGGAGGAACCGGACGTATTCCTCCCAGCTCATACCCGGTTGACATCCCACAGCCCCGGCCAGGGCCAGGTCCTCGCAGGTGGTGCACATTCCTGTCAGGATTTTGTTTCGGTGTTCGTCTGGAAGGTCTTTGATCTCCTTGAGCACGGAGGTCATGAGAGCGGGCAGCCAGGCGATAAACATCGCCTCTTTGACCTCTTCGGGAATCTCAATCGCCATGGGGGTCTCTCCTCATTGTCCGTTGGGAATCCTCGATTTGCGCATCTGGCGGGCCACCATTCTCATGATCCAGTATACAAGACCGGGACTCCATCTTTGCAGCCGCCAGAGGATCTTTGCCCACCACCCGATCACGATGGTTCCCTTGTTCCGTTCGACACCCTGCAGGATCCTGGAAACGCATTCCTCCGGGGATACACCCATGCTGTCGGTGAGGGAAGCAAGGATCTTCTCCCGGTCGATCCTGACCATCTTGCTGGTTTCAATGATCCGGGTTGTCACATAACCGGGGCAGGCCACGCTGACCTTCACCCCGAGTGCGGCGCCCTCCGCCCGCAGGGCATGGGACAGCCCGACCACCCCGTACTTGCTGGCCACATAGGAGCCCATCACCGGAAAGGGGGCCAGCCCTTCCACCGAAGCCGTGTTTACGATATGCCCGAAGCCCTGTTGAACCATGAGCGGGAAGGCGGCCGCCACGCCGTTCACAACCCCGTAAAGGTCCAGGTCGATCACCCGTCGCCAGTCAGAGATGGACACGTCCCGGGCCTCGCCGAATATCAGTATGCCGGCGTTATTGAAGATGTAGTCCAAACGGTTGCGCTCTTTGACCGTGGTGTCAACGAGTTTTTTGACGGCTTCGAAATCCGTGACATCCACGGTTTCCGCTCTGGCCTTGTAGCCGGCGTTGCCGATGGACCGGGCGGCCTCGTTGACCCCCTCGGAGTTGATGTCGGCCAGGACCACCGAGGCACCGCGCCGGGCCAGCTCTTCCCCCAGGGTGCGGCCCAGTCCGGAAGCGCCGCCGGTGACAATGACCACTTTATCGCGGAAACCGCTCATATCCGGTCTCTCTTTGCCTCGGACGTTATCCGAAGTAACCCTTTTCCCGTGCCTTGGCAACGAGATCAGGCTCCTGCCACCACTTCTCGATGCCCAGATCCTCCACGATCCTGTTGACGGCGTTGTAGCCCGGACCAAAGGTCACCAGCCCCCCGGAATGGCAGCTGGCCCCGCAGATATAGAGACCATTCAGGGGCGTGCTGTATTCCGAGCAATCCTCATTGGGCCTGAGATATCCCATCTGCAGGGGAAGGTAGGCCCCCTGCTTGTACGATCCCTGGACCATGTTGCGGAACTTGTGCGAGAAATCGAGAGGGGTCAGAAGGTAGGTCCAGAGGACCTTGTCCCTTGTCATGTTGGGAGCGTATTTTTGCAGCGTCGCCAGGAACCGCGCTTCGTGTTCCTCCCTGAGCTTGCGGTCCCACCACCTTTCCGCACCTTCCTTCAGGTGATACGGGGCCATCTCGTGCATGGCCCCGGTGTGCCTTCCCGCCGGGGCCTGGCTCGGATCATGCACGGTGGGAAACACGCAGTCGCAGCCCACCGTCGGCGAGATCTCCCCTCGTTCGATCTCCTGCCAGTGCCGGATCAGGTCATCGGGGGTGTCGAAGCCCAGGATGTACATGAGCCCTTTGTTCACGTCCGGGTTGCCGCTCCCTGCGGCGAAGTCAGGGGGTTCCTCCAAGGCCAGGTGAAGGGAACAGAGACTCGTCTTTTCCCACTGCCACATCTTGATCTTTTCCACGAACTCCTGGGGAAGGTGGTCCTCCCCAACCAGCTCGAGGAACGTCTGGTGCGGGTCGATGCTGCTGACAACAGCCTTTTCCGCCTCGTACACCGTGCCGTTCTCCAACTCTACGCCGGAGGCTCTTTCGTTCTCAACGATGATTCTCTTGATCCGGATGCTGCCCCTCAGATGTCCGCCGCCGGGCTCCTGGATGACCCGGCAGAGCGCGTTGCTCAGCCGGTGCGATCCCCCCATACAAAGACGGGCATTGACCGCCCGGTTCAACAGGAGCGGAATGAGGTACCCCACCCCGGCACCGTCGTATTCCAGCCCCCAGTGGCAGGCCAGGTAGAGCATCAGGGTCTTGACCTTCTCGTTTTCATAGAGTTCGTCCACTACCTCCTGGGGGCTCTTGAAGGAATACTCGGATATCTCGCTGCCCAGGGCGGTCTGCTCCAGGGCCGGGGCCTGCTCCAGGGCCCCGATCGGCCGGACATAGGTGGCCGGGCCCAGGAACTCATCCATGTAGGCCTTGAATTTATGGAAGGTCTCCCGGTACGACTCGGCATCCCGGGGGGAAAACCGGGCGATCGACTCGCAGGAGCGGTCCACATCGGAATAGAGACAGAGGCACGAGCCGTCCGAAAAAGGCATGACCACCTGGGGGTCGGGGTACGCGTACCTGCAGCGGTACTTCTCCAGTTCCAGATCCTCGTAAGGGGGGGCGTAATCGACCATCATGTGGTACACGCAATGGGTATTGTGATAGTACCCGCCGAGCGTGACCTCTTCCGTGGCCAGCCCGCCGCCCACCTCCAGGTGCCTTTCCAGGACAAGGACCTTCTGCCCCGCCTTGCTCAGGTAGGCGGCCACACAAAGCCCGTTGGGGCCGCCTCCGATAATGATGAAGTCGTATTTCGTTCTCATGGTTCCCCCTCCGCGTCATAAACGTACGCAAGAAGATCCTGTCAGAAGAAACGCCCTTCCCACGGCTTCCACAGGTCCAGGGCCTGTGCGATCCGCTTGTAGCAGTTGTAGCCGGCCCAGCCGGTGAGGCCGAGCGAGTAGTGGCAGCTCCCCGAGGCCATCCAGAAGTCCTCGATCCCGGGAATCTGGTACTGTGCGAATTCCGGGATAGGCCTCATGGTGCACCACTGGCTCGGGGTGCCGGCGATCAGGCCCCAGTTTCCTTCCAGGAAGTTGTCGCTCCGGTGCTGGATGTCCCACGGGGTCTCGATATTGGAAGCGATCACATTGTCCCAGGTCATGTTGGGCGCAAATTTCTGCCACTCTTTTAAAAACCGGTCGGGCGCCTCCTTCTTGATCTGCAGCCACTCCTTCTCCGTTCTCCAGCTGGCCGGGAAGGCCATCTCCTCCAGGAGGGCGACGTGCTTTCCCGGGGGCGCATACCGGGGGTCCCATTTCGAGTCCGTGGCTTCCCAGAGATAGAGCTTCTCGGGCCAGTGGCCCGGACGGATGTGCTGCTGGTTGAAGCGGTACTCCCGGTCGAGGTAATCGATGTCGTCGTCCCCGAAGAACACCCACCGGGCCTGGCCGCAGTCGGGGTTCCATGCCTCGGCCTTGTACCGGGGCAGCTCATGAAAGGCGATCTGCCCCCAGAAGATCTGACCCCTGTCCACCCGGATCTTCTTGATCTTCCGACGGATCTCCGGGTCGATCTCCACCTCGCGAAAGTGCCTGGCCAGGGTTTGTTTGATCTCAATGGAGGTAATGACCATCTTTCTGGCCTCGATCTCGGTTCCGTCTGTCAGCCTGATTCCGCAGGCACGGCCGTTGGCCATGAGGATCAGGTCCACATCGGCTCCGACAAAATACTTGCCTCCCTCCGCGCTCAAGGACCGTTGAAGTGCATGGATCGCGTTATGGGTGCCGCCTTCATAGACCGCACCGCCGAACCCCAGAAGCTGCTGGGGAACATTGGACAACACAACGGGCAGGGGAGCCACATCGTCGGGAAAGATGCCCGCCGAGCCAAGCATCCTCAACGAATGGGTCCTCAGTTTGTCGCTCTCGAAAAGGTCGCAGACCACCTCGGTGGCGGACATGAACTGATACCGGCGGTCGATTCCGGAACCCGGGTCGTTGAACAGGTCTTCCATGGGGTCCGGTTCGCCCGGTTTCGGGGGAGGGTTCCACAGGACCAGGCTCGACGCCAGGGCCCACTCCCAGGCCTTTTTTTCCGCCAGGTGAGCCAGTCGATCGGCATCCCGGGAGGAGATCCTTTCCACTTCCCGGATATTCCTCTGGATGTTATCGAGTTTGGGTGTCACCTCTCCGGTTTCTTTGTCCCAATCCACGGCCCGGTAGGAAACGATGCATGTTTCATCCGGGAAGATCATGGACCCATGGACATCGGGGAAGATGTAGTTCAGCCCATGTTCATGAAGCTTGAAATCCTGGTTGAGCGGGCTGGCCCAGAGGCCGGCGATGTGGGCGCAGGGGTTGCCGAGAAACCCGGAGGCGGGGCGGGACTCGGTGGCGCCGCCTCCGCCGAGTTCGCGTCTCTGTTCAAAGAGCCCCACGGTCATGCCGTTTCGCGCCATGTAGTTTGCCGCGATCAGGCCCTGGTGGCCTCCTCCGATCACGACCACGTCAAAGCTTTCATCCGCCATTTGACTCTCCTTGCATCCTGCGCTCTCAATGTTCGTCGAGCCGGGGCCGCATCCCGGACCACAACACCGAGGTCACGGCTATGGCCGGCACCCACATCAGGATCCCTGCCGCCCCCAGGGCATGTTCGCCCACCGCGACGGCGATAATGGACAGGTGCAACACCTGAATGATAAAAGCCGCCAGGCACCAGACGAGGGGGTTCGTGATCGGTTTCTCCCTGCGTTGGGGATCGTCCCGGGTCAGCCAGGCGAGCAGGCCGCACAAGGCGGCGCTGACACAGAACCAGCCCACCTGTGACAACAGGGGCAGATCGAACCAGAAGCCGGGCCCTTCGTAGTGGAACAGGTCGCCCAGGTAGAAGAGGGCCCCCCGTTGGCTGACCGGGTCGAGGGTCCAGGTGGACCAGGTGGCAAATACAACGGCCAGCGCATAGGCGCTCACTCGCGACGGGGGCACCCGGCGCCAGGGGCCGGCGGCAACGGCCCGGGCGGCGCAGAAGGAGAAAAACATCACAAAGGTGTAACTCAGGGGAACGAAGAGAGGGACATCCAGGATCCAGAGTTCTTTGCCGCGCAGGGCCTCGTTGAAGGCGTACTGTGTGTAAGGTATGCCGGTGTGCACCGAGGCGTTTTCCGACACCGCCGCTACAAGGAAGGCGATGACCGAATAGAGTCCGAGTTTTTTGCCCCCCAGGACCTTCAGCCCGAGCACGATGTAGGCCAGCCCGAAAAGCATTACGAACCAGCGGCCCAGGATGGTACCCAGTATTTCGGTCATTGGGTTTGCCTCCTCCTGAGAGGCCTGACCCCACACATCCCTTCCTTCTCTCGCTATCCTCCCCCTTGGGGTTCCAGGCGTTCATAGCCCCATGCATCAAAGGCGAATTGCCAGTGCCTGTTCACGCTTACGATGACCTCGTCGGCCGGCTCGTAGCGGTTTTTACGATACCCCGAAACGGAATCAAGGTAGTCGCGGAAGGCGGGTTCCGCCTCCTGAAATCCGGGCAGGTCCAGGCCTTCGTAGATGGTCCGTAGCGCGTCCATGGGCGCCGTCTCCAGATCCTCGAAGCGGATCTCCACCAGGTTTCCGTCCGGGATGCATCCCTTGTCGGCCAGAAATTTCTTCATAAGCAGGGCATAGAACCGCAGGATGTATTCCTCGACCCGGGCCGGGTCGATCTCCTGGACCTGGGACCTTGGCAGGACGGTCCGGTAAAGGAAGAGGGTGGAGCGATAGACATCGTAGGGATTCCGGGTGATGTGGATGAATCGGGCCCGGGGAAACATGTCCAGCAACGCGGGAATGCGTCCGCTGTCAGCGCAGTTCTTGATGAGCAGGTGCTTTCCCCCGGAATGCAGTGTGGCCTTGCGCATCACGGAGAGGTAGATTTCCTTCCATCGATCCAGGGTTCCCTTCGGCAGATCCCGGAAGAGGGCGTACCTTTCAAAGAAGTAAGGTGCCTGCCGGGGGAAGGTGTACAGGTGGAGAAAAGAGTAGGGGGACAGGTTCGCCACGGCAAGATCTTCTTCTTCAGGGGCATCGAAGGAAAGGGGGATGTTGTCGATCTCCCGGGTGGGATGGCGTTTTCTTGCGATTCGGGCCAGTGGCTCTTTAAATAGTTTTTCGCCGACCAGGGACATGCCGGGTGCAAAGGCTTGGAACGTGGACAGGTAGCCGAAGTTTCCGTCCCGGCACAGCAGGTTGTGCAGGTGGGTGGTTCCGGTTCGCCAGTGTCCCACGATGAAGACGGGAGAAGGATGAATGGATGTGCCCCTGACGTTTTTGCTGTAACGGATCCGCTCATAGATTCTCAAAGGGCTTGTGAGCAAGGTAGACAGGGTTACGAATAGAAAGCGGGGTATGTATCGTCTGTCTATTCCCTTGCTGATCCGAATCAGCTTGAGCCAACTCAGGAAAGAGCCAAAGGCAATCGGATGTTCGGCGTTGGAAGCGGGGGCTTTCCGAGCCATACGGCCTCGTTCAACTCGAATCAAACGTTTACACCAGTAAATAGTCCAAAACAGCCCTTTCAGCCATTTCGGCAACACGCTCGAAATCGAAGGCCTGATCATCAAAGGCGTGCTGTGCCTGTATTCCGATGAGCAGGGCGTTGATCAGGGTGGCCGCTTCCCTTGGTTCGACTTCCCTGAAAACGCCCGCCTCGATGCCCGCCCGAACGCAATCGGCGGTCCAGTCCCGGGCAAAATCGTAAAACTGTGCGTTCATTTTCCTGATTTCTTCGTTCCAGGAGATCTTGGCCCAGTAATCAAAGTGCACGTAGAAGATCTCCCGGTCTTTCTTTGTCTCGCGCAGGGTCAGCCGTACGAGGTTCTTCAGCTTCTCCACGGGGTCCTCATATGCCTCGAGAGACTGAGATAGTTCGGTGAGGTTTTCTCCCACATACCTTTCCATCACGCTTCGGATGATCTCGTCCTTGCTGGAAAAGTGGTAGGTGATCACACCGAGGCTCATGTCGGCTTCCTTGGCAATGTCCGCGAGCGTCGTGTTCTGCCACCCCTTCTCCGACACCAGTTTTGTGGCGACCTGAACAATCTCTTCCTTTCGAATCTTTCTCACGTCTACCCGTGCCATGGTACTCAACTCTCCACGATGATCCCTGTGTGATGTCGGGAAGTATTCGCCCCCTGTACTTTTTCAAATCCTCTGCAAGGCGAAGAGGACATACCGATAGGGTGTGTTTTTATTGAAAATTGAGGGTGAAAGCAGAAATTAGAATAAACATTCTAATATTATATCGACTATGATAATATCCATATTCGAAAAGAAAGGAGACTGTCAAGAAAAAATTGCTTTTACAGGTTCAAAAAGAATAGGCTACGCACCAGAAATGAAACAAGTTTGGAGGTATGAAGGCAAGGAGAATGATCCATGGCAATCGTAACGCCGCTGGAAGCATCGCCGGGCGCACGGCGGCGCCTGCGCCTTTCGAGCCCTGCAACCTTTGAACCTCTCTGTGAAATGGAAGTACAGACAGCAGAAGAGGTTCGTGCAGCGGTTGACGAGGCCCGCAAGGTGCAACCGGCCTGGGCAGCCCTGTCCTTCAAGGAACGGGGCCGGACCATGATGCGTGCCCTGAGCATCCTGGTCCAGCGCCAGGACGAGTTCCTCTACGTGATCCTGTCCGAAACGCCAAAGCCGCGGACCCAGGCTATCCTGATGGATATCTTTTCAACCTGCGATTCACTCCATTATTACACAGCGAACACAGAACGGTTCCTGAGGCCCGAGAGGAAGCGTCTCCATGGGATGCTCAGCTTTACCAAGAAACTCAAGATCTTCTATCAACCGCTCGGTGTGGTGGGGGTGATCAGCCCCTGGAACCTCCCCTTTTATCTCTCCATCAATCCCTCGATCCAGGCCCTGATGGCAGGAAATGCCGTTATTCTGAAGCCCTCCTCGGCAACGTATTCATCCGGACGGCTCGTGGGTGACCTGTTCAAAGCAGCAGGGCTGCCCTCGGGACTCCTTAACGTGCTCCAGGGCGACGGGAGCACCGGTGCAGCGCTCATCGAGGCGGGTGTGGACAAGATTTCGTTTACGGGTAGCGTGTCCACAGGAAGGAGGGTGGCAAGAGCCTGCGCGGAAAGGTTCATCCCCTGCACCCTCGAGCTCGGTGGCAAGGATCCCATGATCGTCTGTGCCGATGCGAACCTTGAAAACGCGGCTGCAGGGGCGCTTGCAGGGGCATTCCTGAATGCGGGCCAGGCTTGCGTGGGAACGGAACGCGTGTACGTCGTTGATGCCGTTGCCGATGCGTTTACCAGCAGGGTGGTTGAAGAAGCGAGTCGCCTCCGCCAGTCCATGGAGGGCGAGTTCGAGGTGGGGGCCATCTACTGGCCGCAGCAACTTGAGCTCATTGAGAAGCACATTGCCGACGCCGTGGGCAAGGGAGCAAGAATCGCTCTGGGAGGACGGCGCAACCCGGCACTGAAGGGGCTCTATTTCGAGCCCACCGTGCTCACCCACGTAACCCATGACATGCTCGTCATGCAGGAGGAGACCTTTGGCCCGGTGCTCCCCATCATGCGCGTACGGGACGAAGAAGAGGCGGTGGAGAGGGCCAACCAGAGCGAATACGGTCTCGCAGCCAATGTCTGGACCCGGGACAGCAGGAAGGGGATGGAGATCGCGCAGCGAATCCACACGGGAAGCGTTTGCGTGAACGATATGGCCATCACCTACGGGGCACCGGAGGCACCCTTCGGGGGCAGGAAGAACAGCGGGGTCGGTCAGGTGAACGGAGAGGTGGGTTTGAAGGGATATTGCCATGCACTGCCTGTCCTCGTGGATCGCTTCGGCGGGCGGCAGACCATTCAAAGCTATCCCTATTCCAATAAAAAGGATGCATTCTTTCAAAAGCTGATTCGTTTCCTGTGGAACACGAGGATCGGCCGATGGCTGTCGATCATGCGCCTGCCGTTTTAACCGTGAGGGAGGCCTGAACGAATGACATGGAAGCAGCGAGGATATGGCTCGGACCGGGGCCTTGATCACACAGGAGGAATCCCTGGAACATGACAAGAAGAGTGATCTTAGTCCTGGCCCTGCTCTGTGCCGCCCTGGTGGGCGCGGTTCTGATCCTCAGGGGGATTTCCGAGAAAGGGGATTCCTGCGAAGGTGCTACGGCAAAGCCCATCCCGAGCTGGGTGCTCTATCCTTCGGAAGCGGTCAGCATATTCCTGGACACAATCCGCGGGCATGAGGAGCACGCCTTGCCTGCGTGTGAGGATTTTATCCGATACCACCCTGCAGGCTTCTCCAAGGCCATTCCTCATGTGCCCCTCCCACAGCACCCCTTTATGGGATCAAACACGGGAAACAATATGCACTGCGATGCATCCATGAGCGATACCTATGAGGCCAGAGGGCCCATGGGAATGAACCCTCACATCTGTTCCCGGACACAGGGGTTTGGCGGGTACGGCACGATAGCCTTTGACAGCGCCGGCAGGCTCGTTACCGTTTACAGCAACGGACGGGACTTTCAGGTGGAGCTCATGGATCCCTATACGCTGCAGGAACTGAGATCCTATGATCTGCCTTCGAGGCCCTGGTACTTCCTCCTCCAGGGCGTGATGCCCTGGGAGTACATCGGTGCAGGGATGTACTTCTACCTCGACAACGAGGATCGGGCCGTTGTGCCCACCACCGAGAACACCCTTGAGATCATCAAGGTCCCTGGTCCGGGAAATGGTGAAGATCTCCAACTCGTGCGCTCCTACGACCTCTCGAGTTCCGTTGTACGGCTCAACTGGCCCAAGCAGGACAGCGTTGCGTGGGTGCTGCCCGACTGGGACGGATCCTGTTACTGGTTTGCCACCACAGGGGGAATGGTGGGTACCGTGGATCGGGACACCGGTGAGATCCGGACCATGCGGCTCGAGCAGGAGGTGATCGAAAACTCCTTTGCCGTGGGCGAGGACGGGGTGTTCATCCTCACTGATCATGGTCTTTACCGGTTCAATAAAGATGAAAAAGAAAACATTGTGGCAGACTGGCGCACCGAGTACCCGCGGGGAAGCGAGAAAAAGCCGGGCCACATCACACGGGGTTCAGGGACCTCTGTGACGCTGATGGGGGCCAGGGATGGATTGATTGCCATCACGGACAATGCGGAACCGAGGATCCATCTCATGTTTCTCAAGCGTATGGACGGCGCCGTTGTGTGCCGGGTACCGCTCTTTCGGGAAGGGAAGAGCGGGACAGATATCAGCACCGCGGGGTTCGAGCACGCGGATGAGAACGGGGTCGGAACAGGGGTCTATTCAGCCATCGTGGAGAACAACTGGGGGCATCACACCTTCCCCTATGCACGCCCTGAACCCGGCCTGACGCGTGTGACCGTTACGAGGCGGCCTGACGGAACCTGTGACTGCAGGGAGGTCTGGACGAGCCAGGAGAAGAGCATCGGCGTGTTCAAACTCTCCCTTGGCAGCGGCCTTGTCTACCTGTACTGGAGAAGCGAGGCGTGTCCCGTGACCCAGTGGTACTTCAGTGCCGTGGATTTCGCCACAGGGAAGACGGTCTTTCGGAAGCGCACAGGGCAGGGACTCGGGTACAACAACTGGGCAGGGGCTCTTTTCCTTCACCCGGAAGGCGGGATCGCATACTCCACCACCATCTTCGGTCTCGTCATGATGCGGGATGAAACCTTGCGACATCCCTGACCCATACAGATGAGGTTCATCTCGTTATTCGAAGGGGAACCCTCTTCATGGTTCGTGTGTTTCCAATTCAAAGGATTGAGAAAGGAAAAGAGTGCATGGGGTTCATTGTTTCCTTCTGCTTTCTTTTTCTCCCTCTTATTCGTGCCTTCCCTGTGCTGGCGGACGAGGCGGATGATTACATAGAAAAGGGAAAGGCGTTGTACCGGACCTATCACCTGGTAACGGGAAGGTACGACGAGGCCATTGCCGCATACGAGAAGGCACTTGCGCTTCGCCCTGAGGATTACGGGATCCTCTGGAGGCTGTCAGAGATGCACGAGAGTTACGGTGAGACGCTTGGGGACAATGAGAAACCTCTAAAGATCCACATGTGGAGCAAAGGGACCGAATACGGCAGAAGGGCAGTTGAGGTGAACCCTGAGGGGAAGGAAGGCCACTTCTTCTACATGGCCAATATGGGAGCCCTGGCCAGGATTCAAGGCACATGGATGTCGATCCTGAAGTTTCGAAGGGTCAAGAGGGAAATGGACAAGACCCTGGAACTCGACCCGAACTACCCTCCTGTTCTGGTGGCCAGGGCTCAGTACCTCACCGAGTTGCCATGGATCTTCGGGGGAGACGAGGAGGAAGCGGTTCGGTTGTACTACCGGGTGCTGGAGCTTGATCCCGGTTTTATCGTGGCCCACTACTACCTGGCAGAAATCGATGTGAAGCACGGGCGATACCAGGAGGCCCTTGAGAAACTGGACAAGGCGGCGAACTGTAAAAGACCCTGGAACCCCGGTCATGCGGAAAAGATCGTACGCCCGTGGTCGGAAAGGCTGCGAAAGAGGATCCGCCAGGAAACAGAAAAGAAATGATCTGCCGGAAACCGACACCTCCTGCCTTGTGGAATTCCCCCCAGTCCCTGGATCATTTGTTGATGTCGTTTCGTAACGAGAGTAAAATATTTTCATCCATCAAAATAAATTTTATTCCAGTGAAGAAGGTGTTTTATCGATGCCCTGTGGACCGAATGCCCCGGGGAGACAAACCAGCAGCATCCAGAGTAGAACACATGAAAACGCATTTCTTTGTCGTCCTCGTGGCAGCATTCCTTGTTTCTCCACCCTGCGCCCTTGCCCAGACTACGTGGATCGTCGACCTGGGAGGTGGAGGAGACTTCACGAATATACAGGACTGCATCGACACGGCCGTGGATGGCGATACCTGCCTGGTCAACCAGGGTATCTTTGTTGAGAATATCGACTTTGTCGGAAAGAACATGACCGTAAAGAGCAATTCAGGCCCCGATGTCACGGTCATCGACGGGGATGCAACCGGAGCGGTTGTCACGTTCCAGAACGGTGAGACAGGGAATGCCGTCATCGATGGGTTCACGATTACCAATGGCTCCGATTCCGGGATCGACTGTCAGGGCTCCTATCCCACGATCAGGAGCTGTGTGATCAGTGGAAACACCACCTCCGGCTCTGGAGGCGGGATCAATTTCATGAACATCTTCACGTCCGGCCACCCGACGGTGGAAAGCTGCGTGATTTCCGGAAATACGGCCACAACGAGTGGTGGCGGGATGGATATCTTATTTTGCAGCCCGAAGATCACTAACACCACGATCACGGACAACAGTGCCGGCGTGAACGGTGGCGGGGTACACGGGCGGGACTGCGGTCCCAGGTTCACCAACTGCACGATCTCGGACAACAGTTCGGGGTACGCAGGGGGAGGGCTCTTTTTCTTCATGAACTTCACTATTGGGGTCGCGAACTGCATCCTGTGGCAGAACACGTCTCCGCGGGGACCGGAAATCGGCCTGGAGGGTGTGTGGTCAATGGAGGGAAGCCTCAACGCGAGTTACAGCGATATCCAGGGGGGCGAGGCTGCCATCTATCATTCCAACGCTATCATTAATTGGGGAAGTGGGAACATCGATGCAGATCCACTATTCGTGGGAGGTGCGGATTACCAACTTCAGGACGGGTCCCCGTGCCTGGATGTCGGTGACAACGCGGCACCTGAAATTCCCGTTGTGGACATAGATGGTGACAACAGGGTGGTGGACGGAAATTGCGACAGCCTGGCAATCGTGGATATGGGCTCCGATGAATTCACGAAATCCTGTGGCTACCTGGCCGTGGCAAGCGCCGAGGCGGCGACCCTTGGGCCCGGTTCGGTCACGGGTTCCGGTATCTCCAACGAACTGATCCTTCTCTTCGTTCCGGCAGGGGCGATCCTATTGCTTCGGATTGTGCGCAGGAAGAAGTAAACGGTACGGAATGTCCCGATGAACACGGCGGTATCCCTTTGGGATGCCGTCTTTTTTTCTGCCAGAGTATTCATGAGGACCAGGGGAGAGATTGACATAAACGCAGGGGTTACAGGCAAAGGGAAACGTTTCTTCCAGAATCCGTGGGTTGTCGTTCTCCCAAACCCAAATTTGACGGTCTTTTCATGATGAAAATCTGTCCGCCATCACGGTTTCCATGAAGTTGGAGACCTGGTCTCGGATCTCCTCGGGTGAGGTGATGCGCGGGTCCACGAGGTCGTAATGAATCTCCAGAAGCGGGATGCCCCTCTTCCGGAAGGCGTCGCGGAGGATCCCGTTCAGGGCCAGCGCATTCTTGCACCCCTGGTGTGATGCCAGGAGGATCATGTCCGCATCGTACTCCTGATAGAGGCGGATGAGGTCTTCGTAATAATTCTTTGCAGGGCCGCGCGTGTGGCGCGCCATGGGGCCCTGCATCATGTCATGGGCGAGGCCCCGGATCATGCTCTCCGGGCTGGATGTGTCGATCATGCCGTAGGATCGGTAGCAGAGCATGTCCATGACCACCACGGCGCCGAAGGAATCCTCCATCCACTGGAAGAGCCCTCCGTCAATGAGAAAGGGAGGGTTCCACAGGATCGCTCGAATCCGCTCCTCTTCCACCACGCCCTTCTTCCCCTCCACGCGGGACAGCGCCTCGTCCCTGAGAAGCCTGCAGAAGTTTGTTGTGATCTCCGAACCCGGGAGAAGCTCGTGTCCGATGATGCTCATGGTCATCATGAGCCCGCTGAGAGGTGCAGGGCGGCTCCTCATCAACTCGCGGAACTCCAGGAGGTATTCACTGGCACGGTTCCGCTCGTCACAGATGTCCTTCAACCGCTCAAAATCCATCTCGCGCTCCGTCTCCTTTTCCAGGAATCGGATCATCTTCCAGAGGCCGCGGGCATAATATTCCAGGCTGCGTTCGTTTGTCTCATAGGGATGATCCAGGCGAAAGACCGGTACGCCGAGCTTCTTTTCAATGGGCAGGTATCCGGCCATGGCGCTGTCGCAGGGGGAGTTGGTGGTGAGGACCAGGCTTGGCCTGGGAAGCTCTTCCGCCAGCGTCTGACCCAGGGAGGTTTTGATAAAGGAGCACATGTCCGCAGGGAAGCCCTCGTTTTCCGTCCTGTCCACGTAGGGGATGGCCCCGTCCCGGTGAATCAAGGGGAAAATCAGGCCAAGGGATTCGGTCATGAAGGGCGTGAGGCCCATGGCCAGGGGGATTTCAGGGGTCAGGAGCTCCTCGTACCAGATGAGCCGCTCAGGCTCGTTCACGTGTGCTTCCAGGACGTCGCCGAGATAATGAATGAGGAGGTGAACCGCTTCACCCATGCAGGCCCTGGATCCCATGGCGTGGTCCATCAGGCCGTGAACCTTTGCCGCCAGGGGGACCCACGGGAATTTTTTGTAGAGTCGAAGGAACTCAAGGGGGCCCGTCTTCAGGATCAGGGCACCGAGGTGGGAGTAATTCCTGATCTTGAGCGGTGTTTCCAGGAGTGCCTGTTGTAACGACAGCTTGTTCACGTCTCGTCCCTCTATTTCCCCATGCTTTCCAGGAAGGCCTGGACGCGGGTTCTCGTCTGACCCACCCCACTCAGCAGGTACTCTCTCTCCAGCTTGAGGACCGGAACCCCGCGCTCCCTGAGGTCTTCAAGCAGAACGTTTCCGTCGATGCCCCAGGTTTCGCAGAACTTCAGGTGTTCCAGGATGATGCCGTCAACCCCGGCCTCCTCTGCCATGCCAAGGATCGTTTCGAGCCTGCGGGGGTAATCGTCGTACATCCTGGGACAGGACAGGCGGTCCAGGTAGCGGTGGGCAAGGGCTTCAAAAGGATCGCGAATGTTCCCTTCCGTCACCTGGGGAAGCTGGTCACGCAGGCCGCAGCAGTAGGCATCCCCGACAACCAGGGCACCTGTTTCCTCCAGAAGCCCGATAAAGCCGGGATCATCCAGGTGCGAGCCAACCAGGAGGACCCGGGCCCTGGGGGGTCCCGGGGTGGGCCGGTGCTTTACGGATTGCAGTGTTTG
>CAZSUQ010000015.1:0-19407 GCA_964609935.1 uncultured Thermodesulfobacteriota bacterium
GTTTTGATCCGTCTTGATCCCCTGAGATCCCCTGAAAAAAAGTTGCGAAACGTGAATGCATGAATAAAGGATCCTAACCAGAGGCTCTTTCCCCTGCCACCATGTCCCTGAAGCGCCTGCATGTACGCGTGAGGTCTCCGTGACGGTGCAGGTTCCCGCCGATGAGGAAGATGACGTTCTTTCCGTAGAAGTCGAGAAGGGCAGGGACGTTCTCCAGCGTCATCCCTCCTGCCGGCACGGGGAAGATCGGCCTGATGCTTCCCATGTCCACGCCCGCTCCCTGGACGATACCCCGGCAGTCCTGCAGGGAGAACGAGAACCGGCCTCCAAAACTGGGGAAGATGGATGCATCCGCACCTGCAAGGCGGGCCATCTGACCGAAGAGGACAAAATGGGAGATGCCCTGGGTCGGTTCCGTCACATAGGAACCGAGCAGGGCCGGGTGGAACAGGATGGGGAGGCTGAACTCGTCTGCCAGCAGGCGCATGGTATCAAAGCCCACCAGCCCTGCCGATACCAGCAGCCCGCCGGCGCCTGCATCACGGGCGAACCGGGCCCGCTCCATCACCCTGTGCGCAGGGGCCGTGACATTGGCGAAATAGAGGGGGTTCTCTCCTGTCTGTTCACCGGCTCTGGCCACGGCAGCGGAGCAGGCCTCCACGCGCTCTTCGAAAGGGCAGTAAGGCTGGTCGGTGAGGCCGTGATCGTCCTTGATGATGTCGATTCCGCCCAGGGCGTATTCGTGGGCCATCCCGGCCAGGGAGACCACAGGTAGACCGAGGGGCTTCAGCGCCGTACCCAGCAGGGGGCGGTCTTCCGCCCTCAGGAGCGCTCTCAATCCGTCTCTTCCGAACCCGGGGCCTTGAAAGGAGGAGAGGACCTCCGGAGACAGGGAGAGCCTCTCCACGCGGATGCCCTGCTTGATGCTGATGTTGCCGAACAGGACGTTGAGCAGCTGGGTGAGCTCAGAGGCGGCCACCCTGTTGTCGTACCGTATGACCGCCATGAATGTTTCTGCGGCCTCTTCGGTCAGATCCTCCACCCTTCCGAACACCTCGCTGCGGATGAATGGATCCTTGATCAGATCCTCCGGAAACTCCACGGTCTGTTCGATGCAGATGTCGTGCGCCACGGCCCGGGCCGCTGCAAAGTCTTTGGCCCTCAAGCGATAGGTCACCTGAAAGCAGCTGTCCGCGTCCTTCAAAACAGTCCTTTCGGTAAAGATCTACGCAAAAACGTAGATGTTGCGATGAAAGACTCTAAAGGGCCTCGGGTTTGGCCGTGTCATCGGAGGATTCCCCGCTCCCGGCTGCAAGCGCTTCCGGCGCGATGCCCAGGATCTCACCCAGGAGATCCTCCACCGCGGCAACCAGGGCCTGTGCATGGAGGCCGTACTCCCTCATCAGGTACTCCCTGCTCGCCCCATGGGCGTACACGTCCTGAAGGCCCAGGCGAATGAGCC
Organism: uncultured Thermodesulfobacteriota bacterium; assembly: GCA_964609935.1. Classification (GTDB taxonomy): domain Bacteria; phylum Desulfobacterota; class DSWW01; order DSWW01; family DSWW01; genus CAYTRL01. The sequence continues at coordinate 1,463 of CAZSUQ010000015.1, forward strand.
GGCTGCCGGCTCCGGCCCCGGCCATCAACTCCGAGACCGCTGAACCCAGGCCCCCGATGATGCTGTGGTTCTCCATGGTGACCACGCCATGCTTCGCACATTGGATTGCATCGTGTACCTGGGAGTCGTCAAAGGGCTTCAGGTTGTTGATGTGAACGTGTGTCACGGAGACGCCTTTGCCGGAGATCGCCTGAACCGCCCTCATGGCCTCCTCGGTACAGATGCCGGAGGAGAACACGGCCACGTCCGCTCCCTTTGCCAGGAGCCTGTTCTGCCCCAGCTTCATGGGCTCGGATGCCGGAAACAGCCTTGGGACCAGCCCCCTGAGCAAGCGCGCATAAACCGGACCCTCTACGGACTGGGCCGCGTCGAGCAGGCCCTCCACATCGGTGGCATCCCCGCACTCAAGGATGGTCATGTTGGGAAGCACGCGCATCAGGGCGATGTCGTCGATGGCCTGGTGGGTGACGCCGCCGGGCGTGGTGACCCCCGGAAGGAACCCCAGAAGGCGCACGGGCAGGTTCGGGTAGGCAATGCTCATGGCCACCTGGTCAAAGGGACGCCGCGTGAGGAAGACGGCAAAGGTGTGCAGGAAAGGGTAGAAGCCCTCCCTGGCCAGTCCGGCTGCAAAGCCGATCATGTTCTGCTCGGCCATGCCCATGGAAAAGAAGCGCTCCGGGTACGCATCCCGAAACCCGTCCGCCTCGCAGGAGGAGGTCAGGTCCGCGGACAGAACCAGCACCTCCGGCCTGTCCTTTGCCCACCGGATCAGGTTGTTCGCATGGGGGCGGGGGACGATTTCCATGTTCAGCCTTCCTGTCCCTTCCGGTCCATTTCCTCCAGGGCGGCTTCGTACTGCTTCTGCTCTTCCATGGACTTGAACCGGACGTAGTGCAGCTTGGATCCCCGGTTTTTCAGGATCGGAACTCCCCGGCAGGGGTCTGTGCGCGCAAGGACCACGAGGGGCCTTCCGTTCGGGGCATGCTCGGACGGTTCCATCAGTGCCCGTGGGTCGTGACCGTCCACCTCGAAGACCCTGGCGCCGAAGGAGGAGAGCCTGGCCTCAAGGGGCTCGATGCCCATCACCGACTCCATGTCCCCGTCACACTGCTGCCCGTTCAAGTCCACGTAGATCCCGATGTTGTCGATCCGGTGAAAGGAAAGCGCGGCAATGGCCTCCCATGTCTGTCCCTCCTCGAACTCGCCGTCGGACATGAACACCCAGTTTCGTCCCGTCTCCCCTCTGATCTTGCGGGCAAGGGAGACCCCGCCTGCCTGGCTCAGACACTGGGCAAGGGAGCCGGCCGTCACCTCGTGGCCCGGTGAGTGCTCCGCGCCGATGAGTTCCACCGTGCTCCCGTCCCGGTTGAACATCTCCAGGCCTTGGGGCGCCATGCGTCCCACCTCGATGAGGGTCGAGTAGAGGACAAGGGCATAGTGCACAGGTGAAAAGAAGAGACGGTCCAGGTCCGGGTGCCTGGGGCCGTTGTATCCTGCGCCGGTGAACGCGGCCGGGTTGTTCGCACCCGGCACACCCGGGAAGGGTTCCGGGATCATGGGGGCCGTGCTTGCGCCGAGATGCATAACCCTTAGATAGAGCGTGGCAAGGATCTCGGCAGAGGAGCAGGCCTGGCTCAGGTAGCCCCCGTTGTTTCGCAGCGTGTATTCCAGCACGCGCCTGCGTATCCTGCCTGCCGTTGCCTCGATATCCTTGAACCCGGTCATGTTCGGCTTACCTGCCGTCTGTCGCCTGTAAAATGATAGGGACCCTTCCCTGGCGGAACCGACTCTTCCATTGTTTCTTATTTATCTTCTTTTAAGAAATAAGGAAATCCTATTTGCTATTCATACAGAATCATACAGAAGAAACAACACAAACAAAGGCATACGGGCCAACGCGGGTTTCGCGTATTTTTCAATCTTTCCTTTAAAGATGAACAGGCTTGCATCGAAAAAGGGTTGAAGTTATGGTAATATAGCAATTTTTTGTAGTCGAATCGGTATCTTTGAATCGTTAGGCGGGCCAGGGACATGAAGCGGGGCCGTAAGGTGAAAGAGGATTCTTCCAGGAGCCAGGAAGGGCAGGTGGAGGCCTTTGCCGCGTACCTGACCCACAACAAGGGATACAGCAGCCACACGGTCAGGAATTACGTGAGCGATGTGCGCCAGTTTGTGGACTACCTGGGGGACAAGGAGAAGGGCTGCCCTGTGGAGAAGGCGGATTATTACGCGGTCAGGGGATTCATGGCCTCCCGGTTCAACAGCAACCGGAGCGCCTCCCTGGCCAGGAAGCTTTCGGCGTTGAGAACCTTTTATCAGTTTTTGGTGCGCGAGGGGAAGGTGAAGACCAATCCCGCCCTCATGCTGTCGCCCCCGAAACGCGAGCAGCGGCTTCCGGCCTTCCTGTCCGTGGACGATGCGTTCCGCCTCATGGAGGCGCCCGGAACGGATTCGTTTTTCAAGGCGCGTGACCGTGCCATGTTGGAGTTGCTCTATGGAAGCGGGCTTCGCGTGAGCGAGCTGGTGGGGCTGGACCGGGAGGACGTTCGGTTCGACCTTCTGGTGCTGCGCGTGTGGGGCAAGGGGAGGAAGGAGCGTATCGTGCCCTTTGGGAACAAGGCAAGGGAGGCTCTGGAATCCTACTTGAGCAGGAGGGATGAGATCCTGGAAAAGAACCAATCCAAGGGGGAGGGAAAGCCGCTCCGTGAAAAGGCTCTGTTTCTGAACCGGTCCGGCAGGAGGCTTACCACAAGGAGTGTGGCAAGGAGACTGGATGCCTATATCCGCAAGATGGGGCTTCCTCATCAGGTGGGGCCGCACGCCTTGCGGCACTCCTTTGCAACGCACCTTCTCGATGCGGGGGCGGACCTCCGTGCCATCCAGGAGCTGCTGGGGCATGCCAGCCTGTCCACCACACAGAAATACATTCACCTCAGCCTGGATCGGCTCATGGAGGTCTATGACCGCGCGCATCCCAGGGCAAGGGGCACCGGGCACAGACACCCGGGGCCGGGCGGTCGGGGAAAGAGCTGATCTTCGAATCCACTTCGCAACCATAGTACTAAGAGATGAGGGAAGCCGTGATGTTCAAGAGCACCACCATACTCGGTGTTCGATGCAACGGAGGTGTTGCCATCGGAGGGGACGGGCAGGTCACGTTGAGCAATGTGATCATGAAGTCCCAGGCGGTAAAGATCCGTAAGCTCCACGGCGGGAAGGTCCTGAGCGGTTTTGCCGGCGCCTCGGCGGACGCCTTTGCCCTTTACGAGAAGTTTGAAGGCAAGCTGGAGCAGTTCCGGGGAAATCTGGCCAGGGCCGCCGTTGAGCTTGCAAAGGACTGGCGCACGGACAAGATCCTCCGGCGGCTCGAGGCCCTGCTCGTGGCCATGGATGAGGAGCGCTCCCTGATCATCTCCGGAACCGGGGATGTGATCGAACCGGATGACGGTGTGGTGGCCATCGGGAGCGGCGGGCCCTATGCCCTGGCTGCCGCAAGGGCGCTCGTGGGAAATACGGACCTGTCGGCTCGCGAGGTGGTGAAGGCCTCCATGGAGATTGCCGCGCAGATCTGTCTCTACACGAACCAGGAAATCACCATCGAGGAGCTCTGACAGGAATCCGGCGGTGACGAACCGCCAGAGCACGCAAGAGAGAAAAGGCAAACCATGCACGCGTTCACACCCAAACAGATCGTCAACAAGCTGGACAATTTCATCATCGGGCAGGACGATGCCAAGCGCGCCGTGGCCATAGCACTGAGGAACCGGTGGCGGAGGCAGCAGGTCCCTGAAGAGCTCCGGGACGAGATTGCCCCCAAGAACATCATCATGATGGGCCCCACCGGTGTGGGGAAGACCGAGATCGCCCGCAGGCTGGCAAAGCTCGCGCAGGCCCCTTTTCTCAAGGTGGAGGCCTCGAAGTACACCGAGGTGGGGTACGTGGGGCGGGACGTGGAGAGCATGATACGGGACCTGACCGAACTGGCCGTGAACATGCTCAAGGAAGAGGAGAGGGAAAACGTGCAGGGACGTGCACAGGAGGCTGCGGAAGAGCGGCTGCTGGACCTCCTGATCCCCCCTGCTCCGGTTCCGCGCGCGGAGAAGGTGGTACAGGACCCGGAGTCCCAAACGGTCCACGTGGAAACGCCCCCTGTGGAGGAGCCACGGCCCGAGACCCGGGAGAAGTTCAGGCGGCTCTTCCGGACGGGCAAGCTCAACGAGCGTTTCGTGGAACTGGAGGTTGCGGACCGGAAGAGCCCGGTCGTGGAGATCTTCTCGGGCAGCGGCATGGAGGAGATGGACGTTCAGATCAAGGACATGTTCGGCAACCTGTTTCCCAAGAAACGGAAACGCAGGAAGGTGAAGATCCCGGAGGCCATGGAGATCCTCACCCAGGAGGAGGTGCAGCGGCTCATCGATATGGACCGGGTCATCAAGGACGCCCTGGAGCGGGTCCAGCAGTCGGGCATCATCTTCCTGGATGAGCTGGACAAGGTGGCCGGCCGAGAGCACACCCAGGGCCCGGATGTTTCGCGCGAAGGCGTACAGCGGGATCTCCTGCCCATCGTGGAGGGGTCCACGGTCAACACGAAATACGGCATGGTGCGAACGGATCACATCCTGTTCATTGCTGCCGGGGCCTTTCACATGACCAAGCCTTCGGATCTCATCCCGGAGCTGCAGGGGAGGTTCCCCATCCGGGTGGAGCTCGGGTCCCTGTCTGCCGAGGATTTTATCCGAATCCTCACCGAGCCCCAGAACGCGCTGGTGACCCAGTACATCGAGATGCTGAAGACCGAAGGCGTCGAGCTTGTTTTCGAGAAAGAGGCCATCCGGAGGATCGCCTACCTGGCGCAGGAGGTGAACGAAAAAACCGAGGATATCGGTGCCCGCAGGCTGTACACCATCATGGAGCGGCTTCTGGAGGATATCTCCTTCGAGGCGCCGGACCGGAAGGGGCAGCGGGCCCTGATCGATGCGGCCTATGTGGACAACAAGCTCGAGTCCCTCGTCAAGGACCAGGACCTGAGCCGTCATATTCTGTAAGAGAAAAGGAACAGGGGGGAAACCAGAGGATGGACCCATTTGTGGAAAAGGCCAAGGTCCTTACAGAAGCGCTTCCCTACATCCAGAAGTTTCATGGGAAGACCATGGTCATCAAATACGGCGGGAGCGCCATGCAGGACGAGGCGCTTCGCCGGAGCTTTGCCAATGACGTGGTCCTGATGAAGTACGTGGGCCTGCACCCGGTTGTGGTGCATGGAGGGGGTCCCCAGATCGGAGAGATCCTGGAGCGTCTCGGCAAGGAATCGCGTTTCCTCCACGGGATGCGCGTCACGGATGCAGAGACCATGGAAATCGTGGAGATGGTGCTTTCCGGAAAGATCAACAAGGAAATTGTACAACTCATCATCGATCACGGGGGCAAGGCCGTGGGGTTGAGCGGCAAGGACGGCGGCCTGGTCCAGGCACGGAAGATGACCCTCACATCCTCCTCGGGAAAGGAAGAGGACCTGGGCTTCGTGGGAGAGGTGGTGGGGGTCAATGCAGAGATCATCGAGTCGCTGGACCTGAGCATGTACATACCGGTCATTGCGCCCGTGGGGGTCAGCCCCCAGGGGGAGACCTACAACATCAACGCGGACCTGGTGGCCGGAAGCCTTGCGGTTGCATTGCAGGCGCACAAGCTCATCATGCTCACCGACGTTGCCGGCCTGCTGGACCCGTCGGACAAGCTCATCTCGGCCATCGCGCTGAGCGAACTGGACGACCTGTACGCCCAGGGCATTGTAAAAGGAGGCATGATCCCCAAGGTGCGATGCTGCGCCGAGGCCGTACGGGGCGGTGTGAAGAAGGCGCACATCATCGACGGACGGATCCAGCACTCGGTCCTGCTGGAGGTCTTTACGGACCAGGGTGTGGGGACACAGTTCCACGCAGACCCGGATTAGCTTTTTTTCATGACACCATTGGCTTTCGCTTAGTGGTGCGAGCCGCCATGACCATTCGAGAGGAAGGAACGTGAACAAGCCGGTGCAGGGGATGAAGGGAATCGAGGATAACAGGAAGGCGGGCACCGCGGGGACCCCCGACAGGGGGAATGCCGGGGTGGTGGCTCTTACGGATCGCCATGTCATGCAGACCTATGGGCGATATCCGCTGGCCTTTGTCCGGGGTGAGGGGTGCCGGCTCTGGGATGCGGACGGAAAAGGCTATCTCGATTTTGTTGCAGGTCTGGCGGTCTGCAATCTCGGGCACAGTCATCCCCGCGTGGTGGAGGCGATCCGGGAACAGGCGTCCCTGCTCCTGCACGTGTCGAATCTCTTTCACATCCCCAGTCAGTCGGAGCTTGCACGAAAACTGACGGAAACCTCTTTTGGGGACAGGGTCTTCTTCTGCAACAGCGGTGCAGAGGCGAACGAGGCCGCCATCAAGCTGGTGCGGCGTTACCACAGCAGCGTGCTCGAGGACGGCCGCTCAGAGATCATCACCATGCGCAACTCCTTTCACGGAAGGACCCTGGCCGCGGTGACGGCCACGGGGCAGGAGAAGTTTCACAAGGGGTTTGACCCGCTCGTGCCGGGATTCCGCTACGTACCCTTCAACGACCCGAAAGCGCTCCAGGAGGCGGTGAACGAAGCGACCTGCGCCGTTCTCCTCGAGCCCATACAGGGCGAGGGGGGCGTGATCATGCCGGACGAGGATTACCTGTCCCGCGTGCGAAGGATCTGCGACGAGGAGGGGTTGACCCTGATCCTGGATGAGGTGCAGGTGGGAATGGGGCGTACAGGGACCCTGTTCGCCTATGAACAGGCGGGCGTGGAGCCGGATGTGATGACCCTGGCCAAGGGACTGGCCGGAGGCGTCCCCATCGGTGCCATGGTGGCCCGCGAAAAGATCGCGGCCGGCTTCGTTCCCGGCACGCATGCGTCCACCTTCGGGGGGAACCCCCTGGCAACCGCGGCCGGCCTGGCCGCGCTGGAGGCCCTGCTGGAGGAGGGGGTTCTGGAGAACTGCTGCGCCGTGGGTGTGCGCCTGAGAGAGGGCCTGGAACGCGTGGCCGGGGAGCACCCGGGTCTCGTCAAGGAGGTGAGGGGGCGGGGGCTGATCTTCGGTATGGAGCTTACGCGCAAGGGGGGACCCATCGTGGAGGCGTGCATGAGGCAAGGGTTGCTCATCAATTGCACGGCGGATACAATCCTGCGTTTTCTGCCTCCTCTGATCGTGACCGTGGAGGAGGTGGACGAGATGCTGGGGATTCTGAGGGAGGTGCTTTGAAACGCGAGTCCACGAGGAAGGAACGTCCATGAAACCACATTTTCTCACGTTGGCCGACTTTAACCAGAAGGAGATCACCGGTTTTCTCACAAGGGCCCAGGAGATCAAGCGCTCTCTCAAGGGAGGGGAGCGGATCACACCGTTGAAGGGCAAGACCATGGGCCTGCTCTTTGAGAAGCCTTCCCTGCGAACCCGTGTGACCTTTGAGGTGGGGATGCGGCAGCTGGGTGGCGACACCCTGTTCATGGGCGCGCACGAGGTTCATCTCGGGGAAAGGGAGTCGGTGAGCGACGTGGCCAGGAACTTCGGCCGCTGGATCGACGGGCTCGTGGTGAGGACCTTTTACCACGAGGTGGTGGAGGAACTGGCCAGGCACTCCGCGATCCCGGTGATCAACGGGCTCACGGATCTTCTCCACCCCTGCCAGGCCCTTTCGGACATGCTGACCATCCTGGAGAAGAAAGGGGAGCTCAAGGGGGTACAGGTGGGGTACGTGGGCGACGGGAACAACGTGGCCAACTCCTGGCTCATCGGAGCCGCCGTCATGGGGATTCATCTCTCCATCGGCTGCCCCAAGGGGTACGAACCGGATCAGCGCGTGTACAAGATGGCAAAGCGGAAGGCCAGAAAGTCAGGTGCAAAGATCGCCGTGATGCGGGATCCCAGGGAAGCCGTGAAGAACGCGGATTTCATCTACACGGACGTCTGGACCAGCATGGGCCAGGAGCGGGAAGCGATCCAGCGCAGGATCGTGTTCAAGGACTACCAGGTGAACCGGCCCCTGGTCCGCTGTGCCCGCAAGGATGCCATGGTCATGCACTGCCTGCCTGCGCACCGGGGTGAAGAGATCACGGACCAGATCCTGGACGGGCCGCGCTCCATTGTTTTTGATCAGGCCGAGAACCGGCTTCACACACAGAAGGCCCTGCTGGAAGCGTTCATCGGCAGAAAACGAGGAAAGAGATGAAAAAGGTCGTACTTGCCTATTCCGGGGGATTGGACACGTCGGTCATCCTGACCTGGATTTGTGAAACCTACGGATGTGAGGTGATCGCCTATACAGCGGACCTCGGCCAGGATGAAGACCTGGAGGAGATTCGAAAGCGTGCCCTGGAGACCGGTGCGAGCAAGATCGTTCTGGAGGAGCTCAGGGAGGAGTTCGTCCGGGATTACGTCTTCCCTGCACTGCGTGCCAATGCGGTCTATGAAGGGAGTTACCTGCTGGGCACGAGCCTGGCCAGGCCCCTGATCGCCAAGGGCCAGGTGGAGACCGCGCACAGGGAAGGCGCGGACGCCGTGGCGCACGGGGCCACCGGCAAGGGGAACGATCAGGTACGGTTCGAACTGACCTGCCTTGCCAAGGATCCCCACATCAAGATCGTGGCTCCCTGGAGGGAGTGGGACATGAAGTCCAGAACGGACCTCATCGCCTATGCAAAGGAGAAGGGGATTCCGGTCCCGGTCACCAAGGACAAGCCCTACAGCATGGATCCGAACCTCTTTCACATCAGCTATGAAGGGGGCGTCCTGGAAGATCCCTGGGCCGAGCCGCCCCGGGAAATGTTCAGGATGACGGTGTCGCCTGAAGAGGCACCGGACAGGGTCCGAACCCTTGAGATCGATTTTCTCGCCGGGGACCCGGTGGCCGTGGACGGGGAGTCCATGTCCCCCGCCGTTCTGCTGGATCACCTCAACCGTGTGGGGGGCGAGAACGGGATCGGCAGGGTGGACATGGTGGAGAACCGCTTTGTGGGCATGAAGTCCAGGGGCGTCTATGAAACGCCGGGGGGCACGATTTTGCACACGGCCCGACGTGCCGTGGAATCCATCACCATGGATCGGGAGGTGAAATTCCTTCTGGACAGCCTGATGCCGGAATATGCCCGTCTCGTCTATTACGGGTTCTGGTTCTCGCCGGAAAGGGAACTGCTTCAGGGCATGATCGACACCGCGCAGAAGGACGTCTCCGGCACGGCCCGCCTCAAGCTCTACAAGGGCAACGTCCAGGTGGTGGGAAGGAAGTCGGACAACAGCATGTACCGGGAAGAGTTTGCCACCTTTGAGGAGGACGAGGTCTATCGCCAGAAGGATGCGGAGGGTTTCATCCGCCTTAACGCCCTTCGACTCAGAATACGAAACCTGGTTCAAGGAGGATCGAAAGGGACTTAAGCATACCATTGTGTTTCAAGTGTGTTTCGGTGCTGTTGGGGTTCCGTCTGAGGTTTGCGCCGGGCGACTGTGCAGGGGGAGGGAGAGAGACGGAGCCCAAGCAAACCGGAGAGGGAATCCCAACAGCACCGAATAGCGCGAGCCCTGCCTGGAAACTCTCAGGAAAGGAAGTCGTTTTGAGTGTGAAAAAGAAGAAAAAGGTCTCTTCGACCCGTTCCGGTCAGAAGGCCTGGTCCGGCCGCTTCACGCAGGGGACCGCCCCTGAAGTGGATCGGTTCACGGAATCCATTTCCGTGGATCAGCGGCTCTATGCGCAGGACATCCTGGGGAGCATCGCCCACGTGAGGATGCTTGCCCGCCAGGAGATCCTTTCCGACCGTGAGGCCAGGCGCATTGAGAAAGCCCTGCGTGAGATCGCCCGTGAGATCCAGGCCGGAAGGTTTTCCTTTTCGCCGGACAGGGAAGACATCCACATGCACATCGAGGCCCGCCTGACCGAGAAGGTGGGGCCCCTGGGGGGCAAGCTGCACACAGCGCGCAGCCGCAACGACCAGGTGGCCCTGGACGTGCGCCTCTACCTGAGAGAGGTGGTGGACCGCGTCCGCCACGAGCTTGTCCAGCTTCTCGAGGTCGTCCTTCGTCGGGCCGAGGAAACCGTGGACCTTCTCCTGCCGGGTTACACCCATTTGCAGAAGGCTCAGCCCGTAAGGCTTGCACACCATTTGTTGGCCTACTATCAGATGTTTAGCAGAGACGAGGAGCGACTCTGTGAGGCGAGGAAACGTGTGGATGTCATGCCCCTGGGAGCGGGTGCCCTTGCCGGTGCGGGGTATCCCGTGGATCCGGACTACGTGGCCGATCTTCTCGGCTTCTCCCGTGTGGCCTCCAACAGCATGGATGCGGTGAGCGACCGTGACTTCATGATCGAGTTCTGTTTCGGATCCGCCATGATTCTCCTCCATCTGAGCCGATGGTCCGAGGAATTGATCCTGTGGTCTTCCGAGGCCTTCCGGTTCGTGGATCTGCCCGATGCCTTCTGCACGGGGTCCAGCATGATGCCGCAGAAGAAAAACCCGGATGTGCTGGAACTGATCCGGGGAAAGGCAGGAGGCGTGTACGGGGACCTTCAGTCCCTGCTGGTCATGATGAAGGGGCTGCCTCTCACGTACAACCGGGACATGCAGGAGGACAAGACGAGCCTGTTTCATTCGGTGGATACGGTTACGGACTGCCTTGCCGTCTTCTCGCGTCTCCTGGAGTCCATGGGCTTTCACGGAGACAGGATGCGAACCGAAGCGGAGAAGGACTTCCTCAACGCAACGGACTTGGCCGACTTCCTCGTACGCAAGGGGATGCCTTTCCGAAAGGCACACAGGATTGCAGGAGAGGCGGTGCGCACCTGCCTGGACAAGGGGATCCGGCTCGAGGACCTGACGCCGGCGCAGTGGAAATCCTTGAGCCCCGGCGTGGACCCCGGTGTGCGCCGTGCCCTGGCCCTGGAGAAGGTGGTGGAGGCGAGATGTGCAACAGGAGGCACGGCCCGAAAACAGGTTCTCAAGCAGATCCGGCTGGCGTGGAAGGAACTGGAGAAAAGGAAGAAGAAGCTCCTGAGCGACCGTGAAAAGTCCACCGTGTTCAGCACAATCCCTTGATACGTTTTTTTTCGCTCATCCTGTTCGGGTTTGAAAAACATCCCTTCCCGGAGCATCCATGAAGCCTTGTGGATGGCCAGGGGAAACCTCTAAGGGCGGGATAAACCATGCACAAAGGTTTTGTTTTTTTCTGTATGCTCGGTCTGATCTTCACAGGTGTCTCCTGTGGAGTGAAGGCGCCGCCGCAGCCGCGGGAGGTCGTGGTGCCCGGGCCTGTTGGAGATTTCACTGTTGAGCTTGATCCAGAGGGTCCACGCATCGTTTTTACACTCCCGTCCGTGAGCATTGACGGAACCCCGTTGAAGAAGATCGGTGGGTATCGCGTGTTGCGAAAGGGCCCGGAGGGAAAGCAGGTGCGGGAAGAGGTGCGTTTCTCTGTGACCGAACAGACAAGGATGGCGGGAAAACAGGTCAGCTTTCAGGATGCCCCGCCCGCCGGGGCAGGCGTGCATAGTTACTGTGTGGTCCCGCTGGACACCTATGGGAGTCATCCAAAGCAAAACGCCTGGGTGGTGATCGACTGGCAGGGGCCTCCCCCGGAAGGAAACCCGGAGGCCGCTTCGGATCATCCAAGATAAACCAGGCTTGGAGAGGAGGAAAAGGAAGAGCAATGCACTGGTTCGAGTACAAGGACGGAAAACTGTTTGCGGAAGAGGTTTCCCTGGACACGATTGCAAGGGAAGTGGGAACCCCCTTTTATTGTTACAGCCATCGGACCCTCAAGCAGCATTACCAGGTATTTGACCAGTCCTTCAAGGACGTGTCCCACCTGGTCTGCTTCTCGGTGAAGTCCAACTCCTCCATGTCCCTGCTCAAGGTCTTCCTGAACGAGGGGGCCGGTATGGACGTGGTGTCCGGAGGAGAGCTCTTTCGCGTGCTGAAGGCAGGTGCGGACCCAAAGAAGATCGTCTATGCGGGTGTAGGGAAGACGGCCGCGGAGTTGAAGGAGGCCCTGTCCGCCGGAATCCTTCTCTTCAACGTGGAGGGGGATCAGGAGCTTCAGGCACTGGATCGTGTGGCAGGGGAGATGGGGGTCCGTGCGCCCGTGGCGATTCGGGTCAACCCGGACATCGATCCGCAAACCCACGAGTACATCGCCACAGGCCTGAAGAAGAGCAAGTTCGGCATCCAGATCGAGAAGTCCCTTGAGACCTATGGACTGGCCAGGTCGTTGAAGAACATCGACCCGGTGGGTGTTCACTGCCACATCGGAAGCCAGATCGAGAAGTCCAGCCCCTTTGTGGATGCTCTCTCCCGCGTAAAGGAACTCGTGAGAACCTTGCGGGAGGATTCCTTTTCCATTGAATACCTCGATCTCGGAGGCGGGCTGGGGATCACCTACGAGGAGGAGAAGCCTCCGCATCCCAGTGAGTACGCAACCGCCCTGATCCGGGAGGCCGGGGATCTCGGGTGCACCTTCATCCTGGAGCCGGGACGGGTTCTGGTGGGTAACGCCGGGGTCCTGGTCTCCCGGGTCCAGTACGTGAAAAGAGGTGCCACGAAGACCTTTGTGATCATGGATGCCGGGATGAACGACTGCCTGCGGCCCAGCCTTTACGGGGCCTACCAGGCCATATGGCCGGTGGAAAAAACAGAGCGTGAAGAGATCCCTGTGGACATCGTGGGTCCTATCTGCGAAAGCGGAGATTTTCTCGCAAAGGACCGCCGGTTGCCGGCCTTTGAACCCGGCGACCTCCTGGCCGTCATGAGTGCCGGTGCCTATGGCTTCACCATGGCCTCCAATTACAATTCACGGCCTCGTCCGGCCGAGGTTCTGGTGAAGGACGACCGGTACTGGGTGGTCCGCGAACGGGAGTGTTACGATGACCTTGTCCACGGTGAATCCATTCCGGAATTTCTCGAAGGGGGGTAGGTCGTGGCAGGCATTCCTTTCTCCAAGCTCAGCGGATCGGGAAACGATTTCATCCTGGTGGACAACCGGCGGGGCGTGCTGGCGCCAGAAGACCTGGCGCGTGCAACCCGGCTTCTCTGCCGAAGGAAGTTTTCCATCGGTGCGGACGGGCTCATCGCACTGGAGAATTCCGAGAAAGCGGATTTCCGCTGGCAGTTCTTCAATTCCGACGGCAGCTCAGCCGAGATGTGCGGAAACGGCGGCCGTTGTGCAGCCCGGTTTGCCGTGGAAAGGGGTATTGCCGGCCCTTCCCTGAGCTTTGAAACCCTTGCCGGGCTCATCCGGGTCGAGGTGACGGGAAGGCGGGTGAAGCTCGAACTGCCGCCTCCGCCGGATCCCCCTGCCATGGTGGAGATTCCCCTTGAGTCTGAGACCGTTCATGCCGGTTTTCTCAACACCGGTGTTCCGCACGTTGTCATCTTCGTGGAGGATCTCGAGGCCGTGGATGTGACGACTCTGGCCCCGCAGATCCGGTATCACCGGCTCTTTTCTCCATCCGGGACGAACGTGAATTACGTCCAGAAGACGGATGGGGGAGGCATTGCTGTGCGGACCTATGAACGGGGGGTGGAGGACGAGACCCTGGCGTGCGGTACCGGTTCCGTGGCCAGCGCGTGCCTCGGTTCCAGGAACTGGGGACTGGACTCCCCGGTGGAGGTGCACACCCGGGGCGGGGAAACCCTCAACGTGTACTTTTCAACCAAAGGGGATCGGTTCCAGGAGGTGTTCCTCGAGGGTGACACCCTGTGGGTCTATGATGGCACATGGACCCCGGAAGCCTTGAAATCTTCTTGATCAAACCGACAAAGAAGACCCTTTCATCCGGTTTTGCTATACATTCAGGGAACCGTATGGTAATGATAGGGATTGCTGCCTCTTTCCGTGGGTGGCATGGAAGCGTGAGAAGAAGAGGCGAAGATCCGTACAGAATGAAAAGGAGGGAAGGAGATGTTTCAGGGGTCCATGGTGGCTGTTGTCACTCCGTTCAAGGATGGAGCCGTTGACGAGAAAACGCTGGCCGACCTGGTGGAGTTTCACGCAAAGGAAGGCACGGATGTCATCGTGCCCTGCGGGACCACCGGAGAATCAGCAACCCTGAGCCACGCGGAGCATGAGAAGGTCATTAGCGTGGTCGTGGAGTCGGCCAAAGGCAAGATGAAGGTGCTGGCAGGCACAGGCTCCAACAACACCGCGGAAGCCATCAAGCTGACGAGGTTTGCCAAGGAAGCGGGTGCGGACGGGACCCTGCTGATCACCCCTTACTACAACAAGCCCATGCAGGAGGGTCTGTACCAGCACTTTACCGCCATCCTGAAGGAGGTGGATCTGCCTGCCGTGCTCTACAATGTGCCTGGCAGGACCTCGGTCAGCATGACACCCGAAACCACGGCAAGGCTTGCCGAACTCCCCAATGTGGTGGGGATCAAGGAGGCCACGGGAGACCTCAAGCATGTGAGCAAGATCGTGGAACTATGCGGGCCGGAGTTCAACGTCATATCCGGCGACGATTTCACCACCTTTCCCATCATGGCCGTTGGGGGGACGGGCTCCATTTCCGTGACCGCCAACATCGTGCCGCGGGACATGAAGGAGATGATCACTGCCATGCAGAAGGGAGACATGGAAGAGGCGCGCCGGATTCATTACAAGGTCTGGTCGCTCAACGAGGCCATGTTTCTTGAAACCAACCCCATCCCGGTGAAGGCCTCACTGGCCCTGATGGGGAAGGTGGGCTGGGAGATCCGGCTGCCCCTCACTCCCCTGTCCTCATCCAACAAGGACAAGCTGGAGAAACTCCTGTCGGATTACGGGCTCCTGTAGGGGAAACACGCAAAAGCCGGAACATGGCGGAGGAAGAAGATGGCGATCCAAGTGGCGATCAATGGCTGTGCCGGGAGAATGGGCCGAAGGATCCTCGCGCTCCTTCTGGAGGATCCGGAGCTCAGCCTGGCCGGGGTTCTGGAGGCGGCCGACCACCCTTCCCAGGGGCAGGATGCAGGGTCCCTGGTGGGGAAGCCGAACCTGGGTGTCTTGGTGACGCCTGGCCTTGAAGGATGTGCAATCGAACCCGATGTGGTGATCGATTTCACCACCCCGAGTGTCACCCTTGCACTGGCCCAGGAGGCCGGGAAGCGGAAGAAGTCCATGGTCATCGGCACCACGGGCCTCACCGACGATGAGCGTTCGAAGCTGGCCGATTCCCTGAGCGGGACGACCAGCGTTCTG
Source organism: uncultured Thermodesulfobacteriota bacterium (assembly GCA_964609935.1). Lineage (GTDB taxonomy): Bacteria > Desulfobacterota > DSWW01 > DSWW01 > DSWW01 > CAYTRL01. Next base: position 16,699 of record CAZSUQ010000015.1, read on the forward strand.
GCACCGAACATGAGCGTTGGGGTGAACGTTCTGTTCAAGGTCGCTCACGATGTGGCCCGGACCCTGGGGCCGGACTACGATATGGAGATCGTGGAGGCTCACCACCGGTTCAAGGCGGATGCGCCCAGCGGCACGGCTCTCAGGCTCGCGGAGGCGGTGGCCGAAGCCAGGGGGATCGATCTTTCCGAAAAGGCACGCTACGGAAGAGAAGGGAGGCCCGGCGCAAGGGATTCCGAGGAGGTGGGGGTCTTCGCGGTTCGTGCAGGCGATATCGTGGGCGAGCACACGGTTGTCTTCGGAGGGATCGGGGAGAGACTGGAGCTCATACACAGGGCCCACACACGGGACAACTTTGCCCTTGGCGCACTTCGGGCGGCGAAATGGGTGGCAGAGAAGCCCTCCGGCATGTATGACATGATGGATGTCCTCGGTCTCCGCTAGGAAGAGAGAAGGGAAACACCACAGGAGAAGGATGCATGAAACAGAGAGGGAGAAAGAGGGCGCGGACGCTCACCAGGATCCTGGCACCCGAGGAATTCGATCGTTTGAAGGAGATCAAGTTCAACGATCTGGGGTTTGGTTACGATCCCTTCGGCTTTGAGCTGGAATCCGCCATGGCAGCCTTTGCCGTGGCCAAGCAGCTCCACAAGTACTGGTTTCGCGTGGAGAGCAACGGCGTGGAGAACATCCCCCTGGAAGGGCCCGTGATGATTGCGCCCAACCACAGCGGCGTGCTTCCCATGGATGCATTGATGGTCGGTGTGGATCTGGCCATCAAAATGAAGAAGCCCCGGTTGATGCGAGCCGTTGTGGACAACTTTGCCGGATTCCTCCCTTTCATCAATACCTTTTTCTATCGGTGCGGCCAGATCATCGGGTCGAGAAGAAACTTCGAGGAGCTGCTGAAAAATGGAGAAATGGTTACCGTGTTCCCCGAGGGCGACAAGGGAACCGGGAAGCCGTACAAAGACCGGTACAAGCCGGTTCCCTTCAATGTGGGATTCATGGAGCTCAGCCTCCTCTGCAAGACCCCGATCGTCCCCACGGCAGTCATCGGCGCAGAGGAGCAGTATCCCTACATGTTCAACCTGAAGCCCATGGCCAAGCTGTTGAACTTCCCCTACTTCCCGGTCACGCCCCTGCTCATGATGTTCGGGCCTCTCGGAGCCATTCCCCTGCCCACGAAGTATCATATCTACTACGGCGAAGCGCTTCACTTCTACAAGGATCATCCTCCAAGTACGGTGAAGGACCCGGAGACGATCTATAAACTTGTGAAAGTGGTTCAGGATCGCGTAGAGGAACTCATTGACCTGGGGCTGAAGAACAGGAAGGGGGTCTTCGGGTTCTCCTCCCTCCCGTTCAAGGGGTTTCTGTCAGGGAGGAAGGAAAAGGATATGCCGGCCCAGGAGCCGAAGCAGATCCAGGAAGGGATCACAGGCAAATAGCAGGGGATGGGAATGAGGGGCCTCCTTGAGGCCCTGGCGATATCCGGAGGATTCTGTTCAGGAGGAGATGAATCCATGACAAAGAAAAAGAGCAAAACACCGAGTACCCCCGAGAAGAAAAAGAAATCCGGAGGCCGGAGGAAGAAGAATGTGCTGATCACAGGGGTGACCGGCACCGTGGGCAGCCGACTGGCCGAGGCCCTTTATTACGACAAGAACGTGGGAGTCATCTTCGGAGCGGCCCGGGGCGCCAAGCCCTACTACTTCAACCAGTTCGACACGAAACGGTTCGTGTACAAGAACATGAACATCCTGAGAAAACGGGATCTGACCAACCTCTTTCTTGCCAGCGATTTCAAGGAGGCGAACATCGACACCGTGGTTCATCTCGCCTTCTTCAGCAGGGTGTCCAAGAAAACGAAGAGGAGGGATTCCTACCATGACCTCAACGTGGAGGGCACCCAGAACCTGCTGGAAAAGTGCATCGAAAGCGGGTCCGTGAAAAAGTTCATCTTCAAGTCGAGCGACGTGGTCTACAAGATCCGCCCGCACAATCCCATCTATCTGGACGAGAATGCGGACCTGAATTTTGACCCGGAGGTGGACCCCTGGATCAAGGACCGGGTGGATGCGGATATGATCTGCCAGTCCAAGCTGGACAGCAAGGGGGTCAACATCGTCATCCTCCGGTGCTCCAATATCATCGGGCGAATGATCAGCAGCCAGTTGAACGCCTATTTTGATTCGCCCCTGACGTTCCGGGCCATGGGCTTCAATCCGCTCATCAACCTCATCCACATGGAAGATGTTGTTCTGGCCACCCAGTTGGCCATCCACAAGAAAGTGAAAGGGATCTTCAACATCGCCGGAGCGGATACGGCCCCCATCTCCACCTTTGCGGAAATCAACGGGTCACGGATGCACTCCCTCCCCTCAGGCATGCTCGGCCCGGTCAATGCCGTCATGCGGAAGCTGGGGATGACCAAGTACTACTATTCCGTTGATGAGGACAGGCTGAAGTACAGTGTGCTGCTCGACACGAAAAAGGCCGAACGATTGCTGGGGTTCGAGCCTCGAAGTCATGTTTATTTCAAGGCAGGAGGGTGAGCCCGGCGAAAAAAGATTTCCTTCTCGCGGGTTTCATCCAGAAAGCCGGATGGGAACCATGAAAAGGGCTTGCACAACGCAGGAGTCACCTTTCCAGTCCGGCCCGCCCTGTGCCGGCAGATTCATAAAGCGCGTCGATCACGGCCATGTTGTT
>CAZSUQ010000015.1:19507-21448 GCA_964609935.1 uncultured Thermodesulfobacteriota bacterium
CGGCCCGCCCTGTGCCGGCAGATTCATAAAGCGCGTCGATCACGGCCATGTTGTTCACAGCGTCCTGAAGCGTCCAGCGCGGTTCTTCCCTTCCTGTACAGACAGCAACAAAATCTTCAACCTCGAGGAGATAGGGATTCCCGCCCTTCACCGGGATCACCTCGTCCGCCTCCTCCCATCGCCGAATCAGGATCCGTGCCTCCTCCTCGCCCGGATGCCAGGGACGCTCCAGGACGATGGCACCGGTGGTTCCGGCGATCTCCGCCCGATGACGCTCGGTGCATGCAATGCCGGTTTCGAAATGTGCAAGGATGCCGTTGGGAAAGTCCAGCATGCCCATGAGGACATCGTCCACCGTGGAACGGCGTTCAAAGGCGCTGACCCTCGAGGGTTCGCACCCGGCGATCATTCGTGAGAGGTTGACGCAATAACATCCCACGTCCATGAGCGCACCGCCGGCCAGTTCCCTGGAAGCCGGGATGGCGGAACGGTCGTCCAGCAGGAAGGTGAACTGGCTGTGGATCGTGGCCACCCTGCCGATCGTGTCCGCGCGGAGCAGGGCGAACACCTTCTCGTAGACAGGATGAAACCGGTACATGAAGGCTTCCGCCACGTGCAGGCCGGTCCGGGCGGCGACTGCCTGAACCTCTTCGGCCTGTGCGGCATCCGCGGTCAGCGGCTTTTCACACAGAACCGGGAACCCTGCCTCCAGTGCCCGGACGGTCCACTCGGCGTGGAGGCTGTTGGGCAGGGGATTGTAAATGACGTCCACCTGATCCGAGCGTAACAGATCATCGTAGCTGCCAAAGGAAAGGGGGATCCCGTGTTGCTCTGCCCATCCGCCGGCCCGGTCCGGGTCGCGGCTGGCAACCGCTCTCACCTCGCCCTGCCTGCTCCGGTTGATCGCCTTGATCAGTTCGAGGCTGATCTCTGCCGTGCCCAGGATGCCCCAGCGCATGTTCCTCCCTTTATGGCTTGGCCTCGAACTCCTTGGCCCCTGGCTGTCCGGTTCGCTGCGGGCTAGCCGCCTTCCTGCTGCGCCTTGAGTGCCTCGATATCCAGGGGCTCGCCCTTTGAGGCCTCCCTCTTGAGCAGGATGGCGTCGTTGGGGCAGACGTTCTCGCAGACACCGCATCCCATGCACTTGTGGAAATCGATGACTGCACTTCCTTCCTCCCCGTCCATGCTGATGGCATGGAAGTGGCAGGCCTTTTCATCCACGCAGGTTCCGCAGGCGATGCACGCCTCGTTCACCTCGGCTACGTAACCCGAAGGCGCCAGTATGGGAACGCCTCCTTCCAGCAGGTTCCACATCTTGATCCCCAGGCAGCAGCACTCACAGCAGTTGCAGATCATGGCAAAGCTGTTGCCAAGATCCTTCTTGAACCAGGCGGTGTGGACCAACCCCTTCTTGTGGCAATCCTCGAGAATCTTCACGGCCTCGTCCTGCGAGCTCTTGCGGAACTTCTGGTTGTGATCCCTCAGGAAGGCGGCAAAGGGGTCCCCCACGAAGAGGCAGACCTCCATGGGTTCCTCGAGACAAGGGGTCAGGGAGACCATGCGGCAGGGACAGGTGCCCACCGAGACGGACTCGGGATTGTTCATGATGATGTGCTTGGCCTGCTTGAAGGGAACCACGGTTTCAGAAACAGGGATGCGGATGTTGTGCTTCTGGGTGAAGAGTTTTATGGCATCCTGAAGCTTGACCACCTTGGCGTTGTAGACGCTGGTTTCCGCGCTGTCGCCGGCGTCGGCGATCTGCTGGTAGTAGGCCCCCACCATTTCGTCCAGGCCTTCTCCCAGCTCGTAAGGGAGCTCCTTGGTGGGGAGTCCCAGGGACTTGACCACGTAGCAGATGAAGTGCTGGATGTACTTGAGATAGAGGAAAGCAGGAAAGAAATCGTTCTTTTTCTCCAGTTCGTAGAACTCGTAGAGCGCCTT
>CAZSUQ010000016.1:0-21380 GCA_964609935.1 uncultured Thermodesulfobacteriota bacterium
AAGATGTCCCCGATGAGGGCCACCACCATGGTCAGGCTGGTGAGAAATCCGAAATTTACTATTCCTATCAAGAATTTGAAATCCAGGGGACAGCCCAAGATTAAAGATCTCGCCTCCATATCTCATTCCAACCTGATAAAGAAATCCCACCTCCGAAAACTGAAGACTTCTGCCATAGCTTCAAAGAACTATCCCGCCCGAAAACGGGCAATCTTCAGAAGACCTTCGGAAAAAAACGGATGGTCCTTGGATCGGTATGGTCCGGAAGCTATCATCCCCTGCGGAGAATGGATGAACAAGAAACGTTATGTTGTAACGAAGGGTGAGCGTAACGAAGCAGATGGGCATTTTTCGGCGGCCTGCTACTAGCTGGAGAATCGCTCCCGGTACTCCTCCAGGTAACGGTCCCGGAGCTTTCTCTTCAGGATCTTCAGGGTCATTCCGTAGGGCATCTCAGAGGCCGGTATGATCTTCACATGGCGCGGGGCCCTGTAGCGGGCAAGGTTCTGCCTGCACCAGTCCAGCAGTTCCTCCTCCGATGCCTCCGAGCCGGGCGCAAGGGTGACCACGGCAACAGGGACCTCCTTCTTGGTGGGATGGGGCATGCCCACCACGGCCACCTCGGCGATCTTCTCGTTGATCAGCAGCTCTGCCTCAACCTCGCGGGAGAAGATGGAGTATCCGCCGCACTTGATCACGTCCTTCTTCCGGTCCACGAAGTGAACCCTCCCCAGCCGGTCCTTTCTGGCCATGTCCCCCGTGCGGAACCAACCGTCCTCGGTGAAACAGTCCCGGGTCTCCTGCTCCTTGTTCCAGTATCCCAGCGTGACGCCCGGCCCCTGGACCGCCAGTTCCCCTTCCCCGCCCCTGGGTACGTCGGCTCCCTTTTCATCCACGATTCGCACCCGGGTGGGCGCAACGGGAAACCCCACGCAACCCGGTGGATAACGAAGGCCCGGCAGTGCGATCTTCAAGGTGCATGCACCGGACAGCTCCACCATGCCATAGGCCTCTGCGATGACGGCCGGGACCCTCAGGGGGCCGACCTTGGCAAAGGCTCCCACGTTTCGAAGCGCCTTTATATATTCCTCGGGCATTGCATCCGCTGCACTCGCCCACATCTTCACAGAGGAGAGGTCGTACTTCTCGATCCCGCTGTGGATCATCATGGCAAACATGGAAGGCACCCCTGCAAAGGCGGTTGCCCGGTATTTCTGCAGGGCGGCCATCACCTTCTCTGCATCGAAGTGGGGGATGAAGTAGCCGGACACCCCGCTGAGAAGGCCCAGCAGCACCGTACAAAACCCCATGATGTGGGCCAGGGGGAGGGCGAACACGCCGAAATCGTTCTTGCCTGCGGGAAGGAAGAGGACGGCCCGCTTCTGCGGCTCCAGCAGGCCCCGGCTGCACATGACAGCCCCCTTGGGAAAGCCCGTGGTCCCGGATGTGTAGAAGATGGCCACAGGATCCTCGGGCGTGATGTTCGCCGGGACAAACGTGTCGGGCACCCCGGCCATGAGCATGTCCAGGTTGAAAAAACCCCCTTCCTCGGGCACGTCCCGGGCCGGGCCGGCCATCACCCAGTTTTCCACCCCGGGAAGGAGATCCTTGCCCCCGATGTTCTGCCTGTAGATGTCGGGATCCAGGATCAGTGTCCTTGCACCGCAGTCCTCCAGGATGTACTTGATCTCCCGCTGCCGGAGCATGTAGTTCAGCGGGACGGCGATGGCCCCCACCTTGAACACGGCCAGCAGGATCAGGAAGAGGTCCACGTTGTTGTTCGTGCACACACCCACCACGTCCCCTTTCTTCACCCCCACCCTGTCACGGAGCACACCGCTGACCCTGCAGGAAAACCTGATGGCATCCTCAGAGGGTATCTCGTTCCCGGACAGGGTGATGTAGTCTATGGGAACATCCAGGAGGGTACGGCCTTTTCTCTTGTACACGTCACCCACCTTCTCCGGAAAATTCGCCATGGTGAGAGACCGGTCACGAGCCAGGCGCAGTTTCTCGAACACGGGACATCCCTCCCCTTTCAGGTTTTTCGTGCTGAAGACAGCAGAAAGAAAAAATCCCCCTTTTACGAACAAGGGGGATTTCGAATACCGAAGGTCCCTGAAAATTCGCGTTCACTGTTGAAGTTCACATGGCCTGATGCACGAGCTCCAGGATATCCTTTACCTCGATGCCGAAGCGGTCATAGGTTCGCTTCGCGCTCTCCCCCAGGTTCTGCTCACAGAAGGGACAGGCTGTGACAAGGGTCTTGGTTCCCGTATCAAAGGCCTCTTCCAGCCTCTTGTCCGCCGCAAACCCTGCAATGTCCTCCGGAAAGGCGGTCCTGCATCCGCCGCCGGCCCCACAGCACCAGCTCCACTCCCGGATGCGCTCCATCTCCTTCAGCGTCACCCCGGGCAGGGCCTTGAGGATGTTTCGGGGAGGTTCGTAGATGCCACAGAACCGGCCCAGGTGGCAGGGATCGTGATAGGTGACCTCCATGTCTAGTTCCTTGGTGAAGGTGAGCTTCCCCTCCTGGATCAGCTCGTCCACGAACTCCACCACGTTCTTCACCTCTGCGTTCAGCGCCTCTGCGTACTCATGGGTGAACGTGCTGAAGCAGCCCGCGCAGGCGGTGACGATCACCTTGGACTTGGTGCTGTTCAGTGATTCGAGGGTCTTGGCCCGGATCTTTCTGAAGGTGTCCTCATCCCCCACGCGAAGAACCGTGGACCCGCAGCAGATCTCGTTCTTGCCCAGGATGCCGAAGTCCACGCCCGCTGCATTGAGCATGTCGACCACCCATCCGGCCACGGGCTGGATGATGGGATCGTAGGAGGCGGTGCAGCCCGGGTAGTAGAGCACCTCCACCTCCTCCTTGGCCGCATTCTTGATCTTCCTCTTCTTGGCCCATTTCTCCCGTGCCGCCCTCGGCTGCATCCAGGGGTTGTCGTAATTCACGATGCTCTTCACCAGGGGCTGGTGTTCCGGCAACGGCCCCAGTCCCTGCTGGACGAGCCATTGCCGGATCGCGATGGATGCATTGGCCGGCTCCAGGAACTTGGTGGGATTGCAGTTCACCTGGCACCCCCCGCACTGCGGGCAGGAGTAGACGATCTTCTGGATCCTTTCCAGTGTGGCCCGGTTCTTGATGTCCAACTCCGGCGGATCGCAGGTCAGGGAACGCACCAGTTCCTGCGTGCCGGCCCCGTAAAAGGACTCGAAGCGAAACCGCGAGCCCCTGGGGCAGTTGTCCGAATGTTTGTGGCTGAAGACCTCGTCCGGATGGCTCATGCGGCAGAGGCCGCATTTCCAGCACTTCCATGCCTCGTTCCTGTATTCCATGAGGGGCTTGATGTCCCTTGCGACCTTGGCGTTCTTCATACAGGGATCTCCTTTTACCTGTCTGTCTTTCTATTCATCACACGTAGTCGTCCGTAATGGGGAGGACGTCCGGGTGCATGAGGTTCACGGGATCAAAGGTGTGCCGAATCCTTTTCAGGATGTCGTTGTACACGTTCAGCCGTGGAAGCAGCATTTCCCCGAAGCCGAACATGTTGCGAATGGGGATGATCCCATAGCGAAACATGAGCTCCGTTGTCTTGCGAATGAGTGTGGTGGCCCGTTTCACGGACTCCGGGTTCCCCTGGTCCCACCAGTAGTCGAACTCCACGGTGCCCATGCGCGCATAGGGAAGCGGGCCCTGGATATCGGTCCCGCTGAGCGCCATTTCCATGGAGACCTTCACGTCCGAGGTCTTCCAGTACTTCTTGATGAGCTTCTGGTACTCCACGTTGATCGCCGGCACGTCCTCCACACGGATGTATCCCGCCTGCCACTGGAAGGCGCCGCGGAACGCGCCCACGGTGTTGTGTCTCACGCCCACGCTCTTTTTCAGTGGATCCGTGGAGATCATCTCGCTCATGGCAGGCCCGAACATGGTGGGGTCGATCTCATCCACATCATTTCCGGCGAGCACCTCCCGAACCAGTTCCAGCCGCACCTCGATCTCCTTTTCATCCAGCCCTGTCACCACGATCTCCAGGGGATGCTTGGGTGCAATGACCACGAGATCCAGGGGATCGGTATCCACCTCGCCCGCAAGGGTCACGCACATGACGCCCGGGTGGCTCTTGTACATGAATTCCACAAGCGTGGTCTGTGCCAGGTCATAGACGGTGTCGCATGCCTTCTGGATGCCGACAGGATCCTCGTCGAACACGGCCGTGTGCACCATCTCCTCGCAGGGCATCTCCGGGTAGATCTTGGCCGTGATCTCGGTGCAGATCCCGAAGGCTCCGTCCGCATTGAAGAACATGCCGCCGATGTCCGGCCCTGGGCCCCAGTGGAGTCCCAACGTGCCGGTCCCGGGATGAGAGGAAGGCCCTGTGCGAAGGATCTCCCCGTTGGGGAGCACCCAGGTCATGTTCACGGTGAGGTCCGGGCCGCCCCCGTACTTCACCGCGGTTCCCGGCCCGCCCCTGGAAACGTAGTTGCTCAGCAGGGAGATGCTGGCCAGGGTGAGGGGCAGGATCGGCTTGAGCTTAAGGTCCATGAAGGTGGACCTCTTCTGGATCTCGAACCAGAGGGGCCGCATCCGCACACCGGGCTCGAATGTGGCTGTCAGGGACTCCTCGTCGATCTCCTTCAGCCGGTTCAGCCGTTTCAGGTCCACCAGGATCCCGCCCTTTCGCGGGATGGTCAGGCCGCCGTGGTTGAATCCGGTCGTGAGGGGAACCACCGGGATCTTGTGCGCATAGGCCACCCGCATGATCCCCTGGACCTCTTCCGTGCTCTGGGGCAGGACAACGAGGTTCGGCCTCTCCCCGGAAAAGATGGTGAAATCCCTTCCATAGGCGGAGAGGTCCGCAGGGTTGGAGGTCACCCATTCCTCGCCCACCACCTCCTTGAGCTTCTCCTCCACCGCCTTGACGTTCTCCTCGTCGATCCCTGTGTCCTCATCCGTTTCCAGCTCCACGACCGGTGGGTCATAGAGAGGGTCCTCCCGGGAAACATACCGTCCCGGGTTGATGATCCCCTTCGGGTCCATCACGGACTTGATCGTTCGGATGTGCTTGCGCAGGTTGGGGATCCTGTCCAGCACGAAATCGGTGAGGTCCCCCTGGGGCCGGTCGTAGAACGCACCCTTCCCTGCCAGGTCCTTTTCCAGTGCGGCAAGGATCCCCTTGTCGCCGTTGTCTCCTCCAAAGAGGTCGTACTGGGAATAGAGGCACCGGCCCCGGTCAATGGCCAGGAGGCAGTGTCCCACCTCCTCGGCGGAGATCCCGGACCCGGAAGCGTGCTTCTGCACGATCTTATCGAAATCCCCGACCCGGTTGCAGGGGGTGTAGAACCCTGTGTGGAGCGGGGAGGCCCTGTACCACGGCTCATCCAGCAGGCCTGCAACCTCCTGGTTGTATCCATCCACCGGTTTGGCTCCCAGCCCCTGCATGATCTCAAGGACCCGCTCCTTTTGATAGGCAACGAGCTTGGTCTTGCCGTCGAACCCCACGATCACGGTCCAGGCCGGAAGCCGGTTCTTCTCCTCCTGAAGAAGAGAGGTCAGGAATCGACGGTTTGCAGCCAGGTATTCGAAGCCCAGCTCGGTGCGGGGCACGTTGCGAAGGACCTTTACAGCCTCTTCCAGGCTGTCGAACCCGAAAAGGAGGGCGTCCCGGCATTCGGTCTTCGGATAGAGCCAGACCGTGGCCCGGGTGATCACGCCGAAGATGTCGTCCGACCCGAAAAACCAGCGGCTCAGGCTCGGGCCGCCGTCCTCGCGGAGATCCACCTTTTCACTCAGGGCATGGCTGCCGGTGCGAAAGAGTGTTCCGTCCGCAAGCACCACCTGCATGGTGAACACGTTCACTTCGGAATAGAGTGTGGCCTTTTTCACTGGTGCGCGGTTGACGAGATTGCAGAGCACGGAATCCGACGTGGCCCCGATGGGCGCGGCGATCTTCACATCCTGTTCGTCCAGCTCCTTCTTCAACTCGGCAAAGGTCAGCCCCCGCTGCACATGGGCCAGCAGGTTCCGCTTGTCCAGCCTTTCAACGGTCTTCATGCGTTGAAAATCGAGAACGATCCCTTTCTGCCCTGCATCCGAAGGCCTCAGATATCGTTCGTTCAGGGTTCGCACCGGCATGCCGAGTTCGGATGCCAGGCGCAGGATCCCCTGAACTTCCCCGGTCTCGGCGGGCCGTACAGCCACCAGGCCGCTGACGTCGGCAGGGCCGGGAAAGTAGCCGGCCAGCTGGTCAGTCTGATCCCTTACATATTCCTCTCCAACGATCCGGGCCAACCTTTCCTTCAGAGATCCGCTTTCCGGCACCGAGGTTGCCTCGGCGGTCACACTGGAGACCTCCATGCTTCAAACCCTCCTTTGCTCCTCCTGGAGATGGTTCGCAGGCGTTGGATAACGCCCGTCCTCACAATAAGAGAACCCCTTTATGAGCCAACCACATACCTCTAAAAGAGGGCACTCAGACAAATAGTAATCAGGTTGAGATATTTTTGCAAATGTTTTTTATTGTAAGGATGATGAAAAAACCACAAAACGATGCAGGGAAAAGCCGGTCGATCCTGTCCCATACACGTAAACACCTGGGTTCCCGCCTCGTGGAGGGCTTTTTTGAAGGCGTTTCACGTGCGGGGCGGCTTCATCCCAAGGCTCGCCTCGAGAGCCACGGGGTGGAACGGATACCAGACATCCCCTATCTCCAGAGCGGGCTCGGTGCTCATCTGCTGGACGTTTACAGGCCTGCCGAGAGATCCGGCCCGCTGCCCGTGTGCCTCTATGTTCATGGAGGCGGCTTCCGGATCCTTTCCAAGGAGACCCACTGGCTGATGGGGCTCATCTTCGCCCGTCGGGGTTACGTGGTTTTCAACATCAACTATCGCCTGGCGCCTGAAAGCCCGTTCCCGAGCGCCCTGGAGGACACCTGTGACGCATTCCAGTGGGTCAAGGAAAACGCGGCAGGTTACGGGGGCGATACGGGCCGCATGGTACTGGCCGGGGAGTCTGCCGGAGCCAACCTGATCACGGCCCTGACGATCGCGCTCTGCTACAGAAGGTCGGAGCCCTATGCCCGCAAGGTCTGGGATCTCGGCCTCGTACCCCGGGCCGTGGTGCCGGCCTGCGGGATGTTTCAGGTTTCGGACGTGGAGCGGTTCAGGAAAAACGGGAAGCTTTCATGGTTCATCAACGACCGGTTGAAAGAGGTGTCCCGGGCCTACCTTGCAGGGATCGAGTCCATGTCCGCACCGGAGAGGGAGCTTGCCGACCCTCTCCTGGTTTTCGAACAAGGCCTGAAACCGGAACGCAAGCTGCCGGCTTTCTTCGTTCCGGTGGGAACAGGAGACATCCTCCTGCAAGACACGCAGCGCCTGGGGGCGGCCTTCCAGGGTCTTGGGGTGGATCATGCGACGCGGTACTACCCGCGGGAACCCCATGCCTTTCACGCCTTCATCTGGAGAAAGAATGCCCTGGCCTGCTGGAAGGAAACCTTTGACTTTCTCTCGGCCCGGCTTCGCCAGGACATCAGGGATCCATCTGAGAACAGGCATACAGCGTAGCAGGCCAACCGAATCCAGGACTATTCTGAAAGCTGGTGGGTGTTCATGATGCGAACGCCCTTTTCGCGCATCTCCTTCAGGGCTGCCTGCAGGTTTCCGGGGGGAACGTCAACGCCCCGACAGGCGTCCTCCAGCACCACCACCTCAAAGCCTGCAGCCACCGCGTCACGGGACGAATAGAGCACACAGTAGTCGGTTGCAAGGCCTGCGACAAAGACCCTCTTCACCTCCAGCTCCCTGAGCAGCCCTGCCAGGCCTGTTCTCGTCTTCTTGTCGTTTTCCAGGAACGCGGAGTAGGAATCCATGTGGGAACCGGTGCCCTTTCGCAGGACGTGGTGGAAGGCCGTGGTGTCAAGGTCAGGATGAAAGTCCGCGCCCTGTGTCCCGCGCACACAATGGTCGGGCCAGAGGACCTGCTCGAAATCCCCGATCCGGATGACCTCATAGGGGTTCTTCCCCGGATGGCGGCTGGCAAAGGAGATATGTCCCGGCGGGTGCCAGTCCTGGGTGGGAACCACCACGGGAAACCTTCCGGCGATCCTGTTGATCAGGGGCACCACCGCATCCCCTTCAGGGACGGCCAGGGCGCCGTCAGGGCAAAAATCGTTCTGAACATCCACGATCAGCAACGAATCGCCGGACCGAATCTTTTCCATTCTCGTTCCCTCCACGCGATCAGGGGAAACGGGTTCGTTCCCGGATTTCAGCTTGCTCTTGGCCGGTTTTACAACAGGCCCTGCCTTGCACGCAACTCGAAACGCGGGTGTGCCTCCTGTTTTAGATGGCATGGTTTTGCCAGGGGGTGCCGTGTAGAATGGCTTCATGAAAGAGAGCAGAGCCGTGATCTCATCCGCCTCCACGTTCATCATCCTCGTGGACCCCTCCCTGCCGGAGAACATCGGTGCGGTTGCCCGTGCCATGAAGAACATGGGCATCCGGAACCTGAGGATCGTCCTCCCATCCGGAAAGGACTCCCATCTTTCGGATGCGGCGCGCAGGATGTCGGCCGGGTCGGAGGACCTCCTCGAAGGCGCAGGGATCTTTCCGTCCCTGGGGGAGGCCCTTGCCGACCTTCAGGTTGTCATCGGCTGTACCGCCCGCCAGGGAAAGGGACGCAAGTCCTTCCTGGAGCCCAAAGGGCTGCCGGAGTACCTGAGTGCATATCCCCGGGACATGAAACTGGGGATCGTGTTCGGGCGCGAGGACCGGGGGCTGACCAACGATGAACTGGACCTGAGCAACATCGTGCTCACCATCCCCACGACCCGGGAGCACAAGTCCCTCAACCTGGCCCAGGCCGTGCTTCTCGTCTGCTATGAACTGGCGCAGAGAGGCCCCGCCGACACGGGCAAGAGAACATCCGGAGCCCCACATGCCACTTCAGAGGAGCTGGAGCAGCTCTTTCAGCATGCACGGAACGTCTTAGTGCGCGTGGGTTTTCTTGACCCGCAGAACCCGGACCGCATCCTCCGGGTCCTGCGAAGGCTCCTGGGAAGGGCAGGACCGGACTCCAGGGAGATCACCATCCTGAGGGGAGTCCTGCGCCAGATGGACTGGTATGCAGGCAGGGTGGAATCAGAAGAAGAGAAGGATTGAGCCGGAGGCAACGGTTCACCTGCAACCTGGATGAAACGTTCACCGCCTTTGCAGCGAAGTTTCATGTAAATTGCTGACGAATCCGCACCTCTTGCCCAAAGCTGGTTGGGCAAGGGTGCTGACTATTGTGGATCGCCCCCCAGGATGTCAAATTCGATGGTGTTGCCGAACTCACACGGGATGATCTGAAGCGTACATGCTATCTGGCAATTGGCCGAGAGCGTGACGCTGGAAAAGATCAGGGACATGGCAAAAGCATTGTCTGAAGTGGGATTAACGTCACCTCCAAGGGCGGCTCCTGATGTACAGGTGACATCCCCCCAGGGATCGGGCAGGCTAACCGTGAACGCCAGGGACGCCGCTCCGCCCACTGTGTAGCTCTCATCCTGGTCGCTTTCCCATGTGAGGTCCAGGTTGAGGTTTCCCGTAACATCGTCCTTACCAACGATGTTTACGGGAAGGGAGTGGGAGGAGGTCCCCCCGCCCGGCTCAGGATCGGACAGGGTAAGGCGATCCTCGAGCATGTCCCCCTGCCCCAGAAAGTTCCCCAGGAGCCCAAACACATTGTCCACCACGCTGTCCAGGGTAAGCTCGTAGTCCCCGCTCTCAAGGTCCCCGATGGTCAGGGCTTCTTCACTCACGGTCACGGTGACCGTGTCTTCACCGGTCTTTGTCTCAAAGGTTACGGTAAGCTTGAGCACGTAGTCCCCGATAAAGTTGGGGGTGAAGGAGGGTCGGGCCGGGTCGGTTAGATCCAGCGTGTCCGCGCCGCCGGAGGGGTCCGTTGTGAATTCCCAGCTGTAGGAGAGCGAGTCTTCATTGGTGCACGTGACCGGATCGAGGCTGCCGCTCCCGTCCAGGGTCACCTCCTCTCCCTTCACCGCCTGCTTGTCTGCGCCCGCATCGGCAATGGGCTGGAAGCTCGCCGTCACGATCACTTCCATGAAGTCCGTGTCGATCCCGTCGCTCACTTCGAGCTTAACGGTGTAGTCCCCGGGCTTGTCCGGTGAGAAGCTTGTCACCTCCGCGCCGGGGCTCAAAGGAGCTGCTTCGCTCCCGTCCGGCTTTATCGGGATACTCCAGGTATAGGTCAGCGTGTCCCCGTCCGGGTCAGAGCTCCCCCTTCCGTCCAGGTTGACCGTGTCCTGTTCGCATGCCAGCGTATCGGTTGGTGTAACGATGGCGGCCGCGATGGGCGGCTCGT
Organism: uncultured Thermodesulfobacteriota bacterium; assembly: GCA_964609935.1. GTDB lineage: Bacteria > Desulfobacterota > DSWW01 > DSWW01 > DSWW01 > CAYTRL01. Next base: position 10,373 of record CAZSUQ010000016.1, read on the forward strand.
TGGTGGCCACCACCTCCACCTTCACTTCGTCATCATGGGTGAAGGTATCCCCTTCTATCTCCACGCTTACGGTAAGCGTGAGCACGTAGTCTCCGGCAAGGGCGGGGGTAAAGGAGGGTCGGGCCGGGTCGGTTGGATCCAGAACCGGCGGGTTTTCGCCATTGGTAGGGTCCGAACTGAAAGCCCAGCTGAAAGAGAGAGCAACCTCGTCCGGAGCACAAGTCTCCGGGTGAAGGCTCCCGCTTCCGTCCAGGGTGACCAGCTCGTCCACAAGTCCCCTCAGGTCTTCGCCCGCATTCGCGATAGGCTGGGCTGTGGCCGTTACGGTTGCTTCATCGGTGTCTGAAAGGCTCCCGTCGCTCACCTCGAGCGTAACGGTGTACTCCCCGATCTTGTCCGGGGAGAACACGGTCTCCTCCTGGCCGGGAGCAACAGGTTCCGCACTGCTGTCCACCGGTCCGTCGATGCTCCACGTGTGGGTGAGATCATCCCCGTCAGGATCCGTGCTTCCGCTTCCATCCAGGCTGACCTCCTCCACGCTGCATGCCAGGGTGGTGAAGGGATCAACGTCGGCCGTGGCCGTGGGTGCCGAATTTGTTTCCTCCCCTTCATCCTCATCCCCCCACAACGTGAAGTCGCCACAGGCGCCCAGCGCCCCAAGAAGCAGGAAGGAAAAGAGCAGTCGCGGTCCCTTTCGGAAAAAGATTGTTCGCATCTTAAAAGGCTCCCGGTCCATCTTTTCCAAACCTCCTTGAAAGAATTGACATCCAAGCTATGAAAGATTGAAAGAAGAGCCCTCGATCCCCTCATCGAGTCAAGACCCTTCCTACGATCTTGTTCTTGTGGAAGGTACTCTTATTTAAGACCATATTTGAAATATGCGCAAGGATGAGCCTGCGCGGCCGGAAGAACAGGGGGAGCCGGGGACGGACTTGACGGGTATGAAAGAAGATTATATGGGTATGAGTGCCGACGGCACATGCGGCAGCACCAAGTACTCCATCTCATAAATACGGTGACGCACCGAGGATGCCATCGTATTTATGAGATGGAGTACTTAACCCGCATGGACCGCAAACTTTTTGAAAGGAGTCTGAAATGGGAAAAAACACCCCAATCGACAGGGTTCTCAGGATCGCCATACGTAAAGAGGAGGAGGCCCGTGTTTTCTACCTCGACCTGGCAGGCAAGATGACCGACCCATCCTCCAAGGATGCCCTCGAGTTTCTCGCCGGGGAGGAAACAAAGCACAAGGAGTTTCTGCAGGAATATCTCGACGGGAAGATCCCTGAGGGAACACTGCCGTTCCACGAGGTGGTGGACTACAAGATCGTGGAGCACCTGGAAGAGGAACCGGACGAGTCAGGGCCCCTGACCCCGCAGACGGCTTTCATGATCGCTGCCAAAAACGAGAAATCCGCCTATGAGTTTTACAAGGGTCTGAGCCAGATCCACCCGTCAGGGCCGGTCCAGGATCTCCTTTTGATGATGGCCAACGAGGAGCTTCGTCACAAGGAAAAGATGGAGTACCTGTACACCAACACCGCCTTTCCACAGACATCGGGCGGTTGAACCAACCCGGATGTAACGAGCGAGAACCGGGATTGTATTCTTTCTACGATTGTGATATTTAAAGACTTCCTCGAACTTACTTCCGTATACGTAAAACAAGAAAAAACAAGTCTTCATAGGGATCGTCGTCAACGACGAATTGACCTAAGTAGTAGTCATTCTTACAGAATTCTAGAGGGCGATCCGGCAACCTGAAGGGTTGATTATCGCAGTCCCCGATTCGGACGCTCCCTGTTCTTTGCACCGCGAGGGGACATACGGTACGGGTTCTTCATGCTGTCACAATATATTCCCATTGCGGTCGGGATCCTCTGGGCGATCTTCCTCGCCGTTGTTCTTATCGGCGTTTCCTACCTTTTCGGCCCGCGCAGGCTGACGGAAGCGAAAACCTCCACCTATGAGTGCGGGATCGACCCGCTCGTGGACACCACGCGGACCCGTTTTTCCATCAAGTTCTACGTGACGGCCGTCCTGTTCCTTCTCTTTGACATCGAAATCGTCTTCCTCTACCCCTGGGCCATCCTCTTGCGAAAGCTCGGCATCCTGGGCCTGATCGAGATGATGACGTTTGTGCTGATCCTCATCGTTGCCTTTGTGTACATCCTCAAAAAGGGAGCCCTTAATTGGGAATAGAATCCGCTAGAATCCTGCGAAGCAGCCAGCAGGTCACCAAAACCATCGACGCGATTCTGAACTGGTGCCGGGAATACTCCCTCTGGCCCTACCCCTTTGGAACCGCCTGCTGCGCCATTGAGTTCATGGCGGTTGCTGCCAGCCATTACGATATCTCGCGGTTCGGCGCCGAGGTCATTCGATTCTCCCCCAGGCAGGCCGACCTGCTCATCGTTTCAGGGACCATCTCGGAAAAGATGGCGCCCATCCTGAAAAAGATCTACGACCAGACCTGCGAGCCCAAGTGGGTCATCGCACACGGGGCCTGCGCCTGCTCCGGAGGGATCTACGACAACTACTGCACCGTGCAGGGAGTCGATACGATCATCCCGGTGGATGTATACATCCCGGGGTGTCCACCCACACCGGAAGCGTTTCTGGACGGGTTGATCAAGATCCAGAAGATCATCGAAGGGGAATCCATCCGGGATCCCAAGTACACGGGCGAGTAGGGAGCGGAAGAATCTTGGTGAGTGAAGTCTTAAAGGATCTTCAGGAAAAATTCGAGGGGGACATCACCCTTGATGTCGGCCTTCGTGACGAGCCCTCTTTTTCCGTTCCCGGAAACCGGCTCCTGGATGTGGCAAGATTCCTCCACGGTTACCCGGATTGCGAGTTTCACCTCATGGAGGACCTGTGCGGGGTGGATTACCTGAACGATTCGGGCCGGGAAAGCCGGTTCGAAGCGGTCTACCACCTCTACTCGGTCAAGGGGAAGCAGCGTATCCGAATGAAGGTCCCCCTTGCCGAGGACGACCCCACGCTTCCCTCAGCGGTGGGCATATGGAAGGGTGCCGACTGGTTCGAGCGAGAGGCCTTTGACCTGTACGGGATCCGGTTCGACGGACATCCCAACCTTCGCAGGATCCTCAACCACGAGGATTTCGAGGGATATCCCCTGCGCAAGGACTATCCCATCAAGAAGCGTCAAAAGCTCTCCCGGCCTTCCTACTTCGCCTGGGAGTCGGAGCGGGAAGAGACCCAGGTCGGCGCCGTAAAGGAAGGCGTCCACGAAGAGCACGAATGGGTGACGCTCAACATCGGACCTGCGCACCCCACCATGCACGGCACCCTGCGGGTCCTGGCAAGGCTCCAGGGGGAAACCATCCTGGAGGCGGTGCCCGAGATCGGCTACCTCCACCGGGGATTCGAGAAGACCTCCGAGCAGCTGACCTACCAGCAGGTGGTGCCGCTCACGGACCGCCTGAACTATGTCTCCGCCATGATGAACAACGTGGGCTACGTCATGGCCGTGGAGAAGCTGCTCGGGATCGAGGTTCCCAAGCGTGCACAGCACATACGGGTCATCATCTGCGAGCTCTCCCGGGTCATCGATCATCTGGTGTGCATCGGCGCCAACCTGGTGGACCTGGGCGCCCTGACCCCCTTCTGGTACTGCTTCCGCGACCGGGAGTACGTCTACGAGCTCTTCGAGGCCCTCTGCGGGGCGCGGTTGACCACCTCGTACACGAGGATCGGGGCGCACACCCACGACCTGCCCGACGGCTGGATCGAGAAGTGCCGTCACGTGATCCGCGAGCTCCTTCCGCGCTCCATCGATGAAGTCGAGAAGCTGATCACACACAACCGGATCTTTATCGACCGCACCCAGGGGGTGGGAATCATCTCGGCCGAGGATGCACTGAACTGGGGCTTTACCGGGCCCTGCCTGCGTGCGAGCGGTGTACCCTTTGACCTCCGTATTGCAGAGCCCTATTACGATTACGACAAGTATGATTTCGAAATCCCGGTGGGGAGCAACGGCGACACGTACGACCGCTACCTGGTGCGGATGGAGGAGATGCGACAGAGCCTCCGCATCGTGGAACAGGCCCTGGACGGCCTCCCGGAAGGGCCGCACCAGGTGGATGACAAGCGGGTCGTGCTTCACGAAAAGGAACGGGTTTACACGCAATTCGGCTCCCTGGTTCAACACATCAAGCTCATCGTGGACGGAATCATCCCCCTGCAGGGGGATGTCTACTCGGCCACCGAAGCTGCCAACGGGGTGTTGGGTTATTACATCGTCAGTGACGGAACCAAGAATCCCTACCGGATCAAGGTCAGACCCCCCTGCTTCGCCATTTATCAGGCGCTGGCTCCATTGACCGAGGGGACCATGCTCGCGGACCTGATCGCCATCATCGGAAGCCTGAACATCATCGCCGGCGAACTGGACAGGTAGGGACCAGGAGATTCACGTGTTTGCTGATTACATCGTTTACGGCATCCGGTATTTGCTCTTTCCTCTGGCCGTGCCCGTGGTGCTTCTCATAGGCGTGCCCGTTGCCGTGTGGCTGGAACGAAGGGGCGCGGCCTTCATACAGGACCGGGTGGGGCCCAACCGGATCCCCATCTTCGGCCTGCGAAATGCCGGACTGCTCCAGCCCATCGCCGACGCGCTCAAGCTGCTCGTCAAAGAGGACTTCATCCCTGCCCGCGCGGACCGCTTTCTCTATTACCTGGCGCCCGCCTGTGCCATGATCCCGGCCCTTCTCACCTTTGCCGTGATCCCCTTTGCAGACACCCTGCAGATCGGGAAGTATTCCATCCCGCTTCAGGTGGCCAACCTGAACGTGGGAATCCTGTTCATCTTTGCCATCGCCTCCCTGGGTGTTTACGGAATCGTGCTGGGCGGATGGTCCCCGAACAACAAGTATGCCCTGCTCGGAGGGCTTCGCGCCTCGGCGCAGATGATCAGCTACGAGATCTCCATGGGACTGGCCATCATCGGCATCCTCATCGTCTTCGAATCGGTCCGCCTCAACGACATCGTGCGCATGCAGGGGGAACTCCTCTACGGCTGGATCCCCCAGTGGGGCATCCTGGTGCAGCCCCTCGGCTTCCTCCTCTTCTTCATTGCCGCACTGGCCGAGACGAACCGGACCCCATTTGACATGCCCGAGGCAGAGGCCGAGATCGTGGCCGGCTACCACATCGAGTACTCCAGCTTCAAGTTTTCCATGTTCTTCATGGCCGAATACGTGAACATGATCGTGGCCTCGGGCGTGATCGTGAGCCTGTTCCTGGGCGGATGGCAGATCCCCTGGCTTCCCACGGAGAAGATGATCTCCCTGATGGGGGGCACGACCTTTGCCGCCGTTGCCGCCGCATGCATCCAGACCGGTGTCTTTGTGGTCAAGATCTGGACCATCATGTGGATCTTCATCTGGCTCCGCTGGACGCTCCCCCGGTTCCGGTACGACCAGTTGATGAAGCTGGGCTGGTGCGTCATGCTTCCGCTGGCCCTGCTCAACCTGATCCTCACATCCGTGATCCCGTTCCTGCTGGGAGTTTATTGAAGATGGCCAAAGTGAAATACGTGACCCCGCAGCGCGGCGGGAAAAAATACACCCTGTCGGAAAGGCTGTACCTCTGGGAGATCCTCAAGGGGATGGGGCTCACGATCCGGCACCTGGTCCGGAACCTGGTCACGTACCGGACGTCGAAACAGACCGTTGTCACGATCCAGTACCCGGACGAGCACCGGCAGTACTCCCCGAGATTCCGGGGGAGGCACCGCCTGAAGCGGAACGAAGACGGGTCCCTGCGCTGCGTGGCGTGCAAGCTGTGCCAGGCCCACTGCCCCTCCCACTGCATCGACATCGAGCCGGCTCCTTATCCGGATCACAGCAAGGGACACTTTCCCGAGCGATACGACATCGACATCATGCGGTGCATCTTCTGCGGGTACTGCGTGGAGGCCTGCCCCAAGGACGCCATCGAGATGACCCAGATATCGGAACTGGCGGAATTCCGGCGGGTGGTTTACGACAAGGACTTTCTCTTATACGGCAAAAAGGAAACGGATCCATGATCCTGGCCATCCTGTTCTACATCTTCGCCGCCACCGCGGTGGTCTTCGCCGTGGGGGTTGTCTGGGCCCGCAACCCCATCTACAGCGCTCTCTCCCTGATCGGCTGCCTCTTTGCCGTGGCGGCCATCTTTGCCCTGCAGTCCGCACAGCTCATGGCCATTCTCCAGATCCTCGTCTATGCCGGCGCGATCATGGTCCTGATCCTCTTTGTGATCATGCTCCTCAACCTCACCCCCGGGGAACTGGGCAAAGCAAAGATCAATACCCGCAAGGTCATGGGCGCCTACTGCATGGCCGCAACCGGCACCCTCCTGATCGTGCGACTCACCGGACAGCTGCCGCCCACCGAGCCGATGCTGCCTCTCCAGTTCGGGTCCATCGAGGCCGTGGGTACGGTTCTCTATACAAAGTATCTTCTTCCTTTTGAGATGGTTTCCATCCTCCTGCTGGGGGCCATCATCGGCGCGGTGATCCTGACCCGCAAAACAAAGGGGGACGGCTCATGACGAACGAAACCCTGGCACTCAGCGTCATCCTGTTCGTCATCGGGGCCGTGGGCTTCATCGTCCGCCGGAACGCCATCGTGGTTCTCATGTCGGTGGAGATCATGCTGAACGCATGCAACCTGGCCTTTGTGGCCTTCTCCCGGCAGCTGGGAGACCTGACCGGCCACATCTACGTCATTATGATCATGACCGTGGCAGCCGCCGAGGCGGCCGTGGGCCTTGCCATCGTGGTCATGATCTTCCGGACCCGCAAGGCGGTGAACCTGGACGAGATCGACATCATGAAAGGCTGATGTTTTGGAACACGCAATTGAATTTACCTATCTTCGATGGATTCCGCTCCTTCCGCTGATCGGCTTCCTGATCAACGGGCTGGGGGCCCGGGCCAACCTGAGCTCTCTGCAGACCCAGAGGGTGAACTGGGTTGCCTGCCTCGCCCCCATCGGTTCCTGCGTGATCTCGGTCATGGCCTTTCTCAAGCTCCTGGAGCTCCCCGAAGAGAGCAGGGTCCTCGTGGACAACGTGTTCACATGGATCGAATCGGGCGACTTCAACGCAGGGCTTTCCTTCAAGGTGGATCCCCTGAGCTCGGTCATGACCCTGGTGGTGACCTTTGTGGGCTCTCTCATTCACATCTACTCCGTGGGATACATGCACGGAGACCGGGGATACGCGCGCTACTTCGCCTACCTGAACCTCTTCACGGCCATGATGCTCGTCCTCGTTCTGGGCAACAACCTCCTGCTCATGTTCCTGGGCTGGGAGGGTGTGGGCCTCTGCTCCTACTTCCTCATCGGGTTCTGGTACGAGGACCCGGAAAAGGCCTATGCCGGGATCAAGGCCTTTGTGGTGAACCGGATCGGGGACTTCGGATTCCTTCTCGGCATCTTCATCCTCTTCTGGGCCCTGGGACAGAAGGGCATCTGGACCATAGATTTCGGAGAGATCCAGGAGCACGTGCACCTGCTCAGCCCGGCCGTCATCACGGCCATCTGCCTGCTCCTGTTCCTCGGCGCAATGGGCAAGTCCGCCCAGATCCCGCTCCACGTCTGGCTCCCGGACGCCATGGCCGGCCCCACGCCGGTCAGCGCGCTCATCCACGCGGCCACCATGGTCACGGCCGGCGTCTACATGGTGGCCCGGATGAACTTCCTCTACGTGAGCTCGGAATTCGCCATGCACTGGGTGACCTGGGTGGGTGCCATCACCGCCCTGTTCGCCGCCACCATCGGCATCTGCCAGCGGGACATCAAGAAGATCCTGGCCTACTCCACGGTGAGCCAGCTGGGATACATGTTCGTGGGCGTGGGCCTCGGCGCCTACGCAGCCGGTATCTTCCACCTGATGACCCATGCCTTCTTCAAGGCCCTGCTCTTTCTGGGCGCAGGAAGCGTGATGCACGCCATGGGCAACGAGACCGACATCTTCAAGATGGGCGCCCTGAGAAAGAAGATGCCCTGGACCTTCTGGACCTTTATGATCGCCACCCTGGCCATTGCGGGCTTCCCTCCCCTGAGCGGATTCTTCTCCAAGGACGAGATCCTCTTCCAGGCCTATGTGGCCAACCACGGTTCCGGACTGCTCTGGCTGGTTCTCTGGCTGGGGGCGGGCGTGACCGCGTTCTACATGTTCCGGCTCGTGTTCGTAACCTTCTTCGGGGAGGCCAGGGACCCTCACCTCTACGACCATGCACACGAGTCCCCGGCGGTGATGACCATCCCGCTGGCCATCCTGGCGGTGGGGGCGGCCGTGACCGGCTTCCTGGGCATCCCGGAGAGCTGGGGGTTCGGCCATAACCTGTTCGAGCACTTCCTCGAACCTGTTGTGGGCAAGCCGCACCACGGGATGCATGTGTCGCACGCCATGGAGGTGGTCTTCATCGGCCTGTCCATCTTTGCCGGCGTGGCCGGCCTGTTGCTGGCTGCCTGGCTCTACCTCCGCGACAAGGAGATCCCGGACCGGATCGTCAAGTCCTTTCCGGCGCTGCACCGGGCCGTGTACAACAAGTATTACGTGGACGAGCTTTACGACTATCTCTTTGTGCGACCCATTCACTGGATCTCTGTCCGTATCCTCTGGAAGATCATGGATGTCTTCGTGGTGGACGACGGGATGGTGAACGGAACCGCACGTTTCTTTAAACAGGCTGCCCAGAGACTCCGCCGTCTCCAGGTGGGAGACGTGCAGAGCTATGCCTTTGCCATGGCCCTGGGCATCCTGGCCATCATCGGGTTTCTTCTCCTGAAGTGAGGACCGTTTAAAGAATGGATTTTCTCAATCAGCACCTCATCACGGTCACGGTCTTTCTGCCGCTCGTGGGCGCTGCCCTGCTCTTCTTCTTTGTGCGCAGAGCCGAGGAAGTGACGGTTCGCTGGATTACCTTCTTCTTCATGCTGGCCGGGTTCCTCCTGTCGCTCAAGCTCTTCCTGGATTACGATGCGGAATCCTCGCAGACCATGCAGTTCATGGAGACCGCAGCCTGGCTTCCGGAGTACGGGATCGTCTACAAGGTGGGCCTGGACGGTATGAGCCTGCTCCTGTTCATGCTGGCCACCTTCCTGGGACCCATCGCAGTGATGTGCTCCTGGAGTGGCATCAAGGAAGGGGTCAAGGGGTTCCACATCTCCCTGCTCCTGCTCCAGACCGCCATGCTCGGCGCCTTTGTGTCCCTGAACCTCTTCCTGTTCTACATCTTCTGGGAGGCCATGCTGATCCCCATGTACTTCATCATCGGGATCTGGGGAGGGCCGAGAAGGATCTATGCAGCCGTAAAGTTCTTCCTGTATACCCTCTTCGGCAGCCTCCTGATGCTGGTGGCCATTCTCTACCTCTACGTCCAGCACCAGGCCCAGTTCGGATTCTATTCCTTTGATCTCTACGATCTGTACAAGGTCCAACTCCCCATGGCCACGGAACAGCTCCTGTTCCTGGCATTCGGGCTCTCCTTTGCCATCAAGGTGCCCATGTTCCCGTTCCACACCTGGCTCCCGGATGCACACGTGGAGGCCCCCACCGCGGGGAGCGTGATCCTGGCCGGCGTGCTCCTGAAGATGGGGACCTACGGGTTCCTGCGCTTCTCCATGCCGCTCTTCCCTGCGGCCACGGAATTCTTCTATCCGTTGATTGCAGGCCTGGCGGTCATCGGCATCATCTACGGCGCCCTCGTGGCAATGGTGCAGCCCGACCTGAAGAAGCTGGTGGCCTACTCCTCGGTGAGCCACCTGGGCTTTGTCATGCTCGGCCTCGTGGTCCTGGACATGCAGGGCGTGGAGGGAAGCGTTCTGCAGATGGTCAACCACGGCCTGTCCACCGGGGCCCTCTTTATCGTGGTGGGCATGATCTACGAGCGGCGGCACACCCGCATGATCGCTGATTTCGGCGGCATCTCGAAATCCATGCCCATCTATGCCGTGTTCTTCATGATCGTCACCCTCTCCTCCATCGGGCTGCCGGGCCTGAACGGGTTCGTGGGGGAGTTTCTCATTCTCCTGGGCGCGTTCAAGAAGGACATCCTTTTCACGGTCCTGGCCGCGTCGGGTGTCATCCTTGCCGCCGTGTACATGCTGTGGATGTTCAAACGGGCCATGTTCGGCCCGCTGGACAAGGAAGAGAACAGGGTGCTCAAGGACCTGAATGCAAGGGAGATCGCCACCCTGATCCCCATTGTGATCCTTATCGTGTGGATCGGCATCTACCCCCAGACCTTTCTGAGGAAGATGGACCGCTCCGTGGAGGGCTTCCTGGCGCGAACCACACAGGTCTCAGACACCGCTGTCACGAGCCGGAACAGGAACCCTGTGATCGTGTTCGATGACAAGCTCGTCATCCGGAAGGACGCTGAACAACCTTCATCCAGCCTTCATGGGGGCAGATAAATGGGAATGGAGAACCTGCAGGACGTGCAGGCTGCCCTGAGTGTGATTCGGCCCGAACTGTTCCTGACAGGGGCCGTGCTTCTGTGCATCATCGTGGACCTCTTCGGGAAACAGCCCGAAAAGACCGCCTGCTGGCTCGTCTCTTTCCTGGGCTGCCTCACCGCACTGGCCGCATCGGTCACCGCATGGGGAAAAGAAGGAGAGGCCTTTTACCAGCTCGTCCGCATGGACAACCTGTCCAACTTCTTCAATGTCATCTTCCTCGTTTCCGGGCTCCTGACACTCCTGATCTCCGGCAGCTACGTGAGGAGGGAGGGATTTCCGGCGGGCGAGTACTGCACCCTGCTCCTGATCTCCATGATCGGAATGCTCTTCATGGCCGGGGCCAACGATCTCATGACCGTCTTCCTGGGCCTGGAGATCATGTCCATCCCGGTGTACGTCCTTGCCGGTATGATGCAGAAGAACCCGAAGAGCCCGGAAGCGGCCATCAAGTACCTGCTGCTCGGGGGCTTTGCTTCCGCTTTCCTCCTTTTCGGCATCGCCTTACTCTACGGGTCCGTGGG
>CAZSUQ010000017.1:0-20342 GCA_964609935.1 uncultured Thermodesulfobacteriota bacterium
GTGCACGCGCTGGACCTCCACCTCTCTTGATTTGGACGAAGCCGTTGTCCCTGAATCCTCCCCGGCAAGCATCTCGATGAATTTCTTCGCGGCGGTTTCAACGTAAGAGGGAACCAGGTGGTCCAGAATGGTTTTTCCGATGAGCTCCTCCGGGGTGTAGCCTATAAAACGTTCCACGGAAGGGCTTACGTAGGTGAAGCGAAGATCCTTGTCCGAGATCCAGATGACGTCGGACATGCTTTCGGTAAGGAGGCGGTAGCGCTCCTCACTTTCTGCAAGCGCCTCTTCGGCAAGCTTGCGGGCAGTGATGTCCAGTGCGGTGTAAATGACCTGTTCGACACGCCCGTCTTCGTCAAATACCGGATAGGCCCGGACAGCCCATCTCAACGGGCTACCGTCTTGATTGAGACGGGTATGCTCCACCCGGACCGGTTTTCCTGTTCTCTTGACCTCCTTCAAGGGGCAGGTATGTTCCTTCTCTTCACAGGGGGCATCACAATCATGCATCAAAGCGTAACAGAACTCCTGTTCCCCCCCTGCACTCATCTGCCTTGCGGATGTATTGGCCAGGTGGATTGAATAATCCTCAACGTCGATCACCAGGAAAGGATGAGGAAGAGATTCCATCACGTGCGTTAGGAATCCCTTGCCCTTTCCCACCTCCTCCATCGCCCTGGCATTGTCGGCGACCTTTTCCTCGAGTTCTTTCACCTTTTGTTTCAGGTCTTCGTAGGTCGGCTTCCGGGCCATACGAGGATTCCCCTGCTTTAGAGATTTTGACGGTAATCGATACGGCCTATTTTACTGTGACGGTCTCAGGAAGCGTTCGGGTGAGGATGTCGGCAGCCTCTTCAACCATGTCTTCAAGGACCTGTGCGGCAGGCTTGATCTCATGGATGATGCCCGAGACCTGTCCCGCAAGGCCCCCCACGTAATCAGGATTGTCGGCCGCCACAAAGCTCGCCATGAGCGCAGAGGAGATCACGACCTGGGTGGGAAAGGGCAGGGGGTCCAGTCCCGAGCTGTCCCAGAGGTCGTGGAACCGGTTGTAGTTTGCGCGCAGCGTTTTGCCCGTGTAGGACCTGCTCACACGGGTGTCCTCGTCGCTGGAACGGAGGATGAGCTGCTTGTTGATTTCCAGTGCCCCTCCCTCGTTCGTGGCCAGGAACCTCGTTCCCACCCAGGCCCCCACGCATCCCATGGCCAGGGCCGCTGCAATGCCGCGCCCGTCGCCGATGCCGCCGGCACCCAGGACGGGTACGGGTTTGGCCGCATCGATGGCGGCCGGCAGCAGGGCCATGGTGCCGATCCTGCCCGTGTGCCCCCCTCCTTCATGGCCCTGGGCCACCAGCAGGTCGATGCCGAACTCGGCCATTCGCCGGGCGTTCTTCGTGTTGCCCGTGATGCCCAGCACCTTCACGCCGTTGGCGTGGGCCTCGTCCACCATGAAGCCGGGGTTGCCCAACCCTGCACAGAAAAGGGGCACCTTCTCTTCGATGCACACGGCCACCGCCTCTTTCGGGCGCATGGTGGTTGTGTTCAACCTGATCTTCAGGTCCACGTCCGGCAGCTGCATCTCCTCTTTGACCTTGTTGATCCAGTCCCTGTGTTCCTGAGGCAGCATCTCCAGCGCGTCGCGGATCGGTATCTCGGTCAGGCCGTCCATGGGCGCGCCGCCGCCCACGTCCATGCCCTTGGGCAGGAGGAGATCCACGCCATAGGGCCTGTCCGTTTGTGCCTTGATCTCGCGGATGGCCTCCCGAAGCTCGTCCACGGTGAACCCGCTTCCACCCAGCACGCCAAGACCCCCGGCCTCGGAGACCGCCACCACCAGCTCCACCGGGGCTCCGGTCTTCTCGCCCATCAGGGTGGGCCCCATGCCTGCGCTCAGGATCGGGTACTCGATTCCCAGAAGATCACAGAGTTTTGTTCGAAGGATTCTCTTTCCCATTTATCCCGTACCTCCCTTTTTCCTGATCCGGAACCCAAAAGGTTTATTTTTTTTGTCTTGCCAAATGTGACGATCTTTCTAGTAGATCACTTGGTCGAAAAGGATCTCTTCCGACGCTGCATCGATGAACACGATCCACACCGAGTCGTCGGCAGGGTCAAACGTCATGATGGTTGCCGTCTGAAAGCCGTAGAAGAAATCGAACTGTTCCGGCGGCGCCACGGGATCCTGCCATCCCAGCTCCTCATAGAGGAACCACATGAACGGGTTGCTGTTCCCGCCCGGTCCCATGATGACCTCCCGGACCCTGTCACGCGGCGGGTCTGCCTCCACCTTGTTCACGGTCCCTGTGTGGAAATCGCCGCTCAGGGACCAGACGTTGTCGATTCCCTTTTCCACGATGAAATCGAGCAGCCCACTGTGCTGCTCGTCAAAGCCCTCCCACCGGTCATAGGCCACGAAGTCCCAGAAGCCCGGGAAGTTGGTGAGGGGAGAGGAATTCAAGAGCACCTTGAAGTGGCACGGACTGTTGAGAAGACCCTGCTTGAGCCACTCCATCTGCTCCACGCTCATGAAGAGGACGGGTCCCAGCTGTAATTCAGGGATGTCATAGATGCGCTCGGAGCGGTTGTCCAGCACAAAGAACTCCACGGTCTTTCCCCAGCGGTAGCTGTTCCAGTAGCTGTCGTTGCTGAACCGGGGGACCGGGTGCCTCTCGAAAAAGGCGTCCTTTGCAGCAAGGAAATCCGGTGTGTCCAGGTCGCGGTAGTACTCGTCGTTGTTTCGGAACTCGTGGTCGTCCCACACGATGTACTGCCCCACCGTGGGTAGCAGGGCCCAGTAGCCCGGGTCATCCAGGGTGCTCGCCCACTTCTCCCGGAACTGCTCCACGGTCTTGGCTCCGTCGTTGTAGCTGTAATCGCCCAGCTGCATGAAGGCGTCCAGATCGTATTGAGCCGTGATTTCCAGAGCGACGAACGGCTTGTGTTTTGTTTTGGTCCCGTGTGTTCCTGAAATGGTCACAGGCTCTGCACAGTCTTCCGGCAGTGCGGTCCTGAACCTCCCCATGACAGAGCGTGCAGAGAGGGCCTTGCCGTCGGAAAGGAAGAACGCGTAATGGTAGCCGGTCTTCGGAGCAAGCCCGGTCACCTCTGTCTTGACGTAGCCGTCCTGCGGAACGAGCTCCTCGTCGTGCACGAGCACGATCCCGTTGCCCTTGTCCGGGATTCGCCAGATCCAAAGCGTGGCGTTTCCCTGTCCGGTGGTGTAGGCCGTAACGATCACGCTGCCCGAGGTCATGGCCCCTGCCTGCACGGGCATGGGGAACAGGTCCCGGTCTTCCGGCACGCTCCAGGGATCTAAGGCCGTTTCCACACCACCGTCGTATTCCCCTGGCTCCACAAGGCAGGGGTCTGTCGGCCCGCCTGCATCCTGGAAGGCCATGTCACTTTCACTGGGACATCCTGATCCAACCAGCAGGAGAACCAGGCAGACCACAGATAGATTCTTCAAGGTTGCGGACAAGATACACCCCTTTCCCGATCTGCTTGATGTTTGCAAGGGATTCGATTCTACCACTGAAAAGACCCTCTTTGGCAAGGTTTTGAGTTTCATCCCAAATATTCACAGGAGAAACGGCGCATCCACCTGACTTGACAGGGTGTCGGGGATAGGCCTAGTACTCTATCTCATCAATACAGTGACATATCGACCCCTTCCCATTCTTAGGAAGCCTGTACCGCAGGGGACGACCGACCGTGAACGAGAGGTACCTGATAGGTGTGGCCCTCGCGATCCTGAGCGGCTTCGTGATCCAGGGCGGGCTGGTTGCACAGAAGAAGGTCGTCAACGAGATCCCCAGGGAAGCCAGGGAAAAGCGCTTCATGAGAACCCTGCTCAGGCACCCGGTCTGGGTGACGGGCTTCCTGGTGGAATTCTTCGGCGGTGCGGCAACCTTCATGGCTGCGCAGGTATTCATCGGCCCGGCCCTGGTTCCGGGCCTGATGGCCTCGGGCTACATCATTCTGGTCATCGGGTCCCTGAAGATCCTTGGGGAGTCCATCAACCGATCCGAATACCTCGGCATCCTTCTGTTGATCATCGGGATCACGTTGATGGGACTGAGTGAGCTCGGCATCGAAGTGGACACGGTGCAGGCATCACTTTCGGACGCGGACACCCTCCTAAGGATCACGATCTTTACCGTGACCCTGACCCTCCTGTGGATCATCCTCCATCTCGCCTCGTTGAAAAGTGCCCGCAGGAAAGGGATCATCATGGCCTTTTCCAACGGATTTCCCTTTGCCCTGACCAACTTCTGGATCAGCCCGCTCATCGCGGTGATCCACATCCTCAAGCCGGGCGTGGAGAGGACAGAGGGCCAGATCATCCTCTTTGTCATCGCAAGCCTCATCCTGGTGGGCACGAACGTGTTCGGCATCCGGCAGACACAGGAGGCGTTCAAGTTCGCCCAGGCAAGCAACGTCATCCCGGTCCAGCAGATGCCCATACAGGTGGCACCGGTCCTCTATTATTTTTCAGTGTTCTCCCTGGACCCGCCGTCGAGGATGTCGGCCGTGTACATGATCACAGGGGTGCTTCTCATCATTGTGAGCGGGTTCATCCTGGGCAGGCGACAGGCGGAGCTGGAAAGGATCGAGTGAAACCCCTTACATTTCCCAGGATAGGTGTGGGCAGAATCAAGGAATAAACTACAGGTACATTTGTTCCAGCGTGACCAGTGTCCATAGAAGATCGAACTGGGTTGCATTCGAACCCTGAAGGAAATCCTGGACAGCCCCGGAAGAAATGATCTGCCCCAGGGTCCCCTCCTCGAGACGTGTCTTCATGTGTCCGACCATCGACTCCGGCACCTTGAACGGTTTCGGCCTCCCGTACACGTGCGGGCGCACCAGGGTCGTCAGCGGCTGCGGGAGCGTTCGAAACAGGGATGTCAAATGTAGCTTTGCCTGTGAACGGAAACCACCGATGACCAGCCCCGTGTCCGCATTGGGAACCGCGGCACATTCGGGCGAGAGTTCCAGGAGGACACGGCGCAGCAGTCGATTCCCCTGTTTCAGGTTGTCGGGAATCCGTACGCAACGGCGAAAGACCTCCAGCGAGTGGAAAGGGGTTGCCTGTTGCAGGAAGAAGCGGGCGCGATCCTCCCCGATGAAGCTCCAGTTCCGGCCGCGTTCGGCGAACAGGTAGCGGAGCCGCTTTCTCGCCAGGTCCCTTTCAGGATATTCGGAAAGGACTCCACGGATCTCGTCATAGAGGGTCCCGGCCGGCAGCCGCATGATGGATTCCGCTGTACGAGCCGGCACCACGGTGTGTTGGCGTCGAATCGTTTCGATCAGATCATCCATGGACCGCAGGCGCCTCCGGCCGTAGCGGCAATCGAGCAGGATCTTTCCTCCATCCCCGGTCCAGTACATGGCATCGCGTCCCCAGCGCCCGATGAGTTGTTCCAGAAAGGGAAGCATGTAGGCCATGTCCACCGTGTTCATCCCATCCATCATTCGTACGAGCCGGTCCATGGCTTCCTGGTCCGGCAACCCCACCGGCAGAGCGTGCCACTCGATCCCCAGGGCGGCAGCCAGCTGTCCGGCAACGGGTTCGTCTCTGACCGCCTTGCCCCGCGCATCCCTGCAGGTGGCTGCCACGAGTGGCTGAACCTCATGGGCCAGTGCAGCAGCCACGACACGCGAATCGTTTCCGCCGCTCAACGAGACGATGTTGGCGGCTCCATGCCGGGCGATGGAGCGGCAGGCACGGCGAATGGACTCGGCGATTTCGGCACCGTAGTCGTGCAGCGATCGACCGGGCGGATCGAGCTCATCCAGGTTGAGCTTGTGGAGGTGTGTGAATCGGGTGTGGACCCTGTCCCCCTCAAGCCGTGCGTGAACCAGCGTTCCGCCGGACAGGTGCCGGATATCCTTGAAAAGGGTGCGATGGCCCAGGGGATAGCCCAGCCAGAGGAGCTCGGCCCATCCCACGGGATCGAAGGCCGCCCTGGGCATGAGTTCCCGCACGAACTTGCACTCGCGGGCGACCAGGAGATGGTCCTCCCCCTGGTTGTAGTAGACCGGCAGGCGTCCGAAGGGATCGTTGAAGATCAGAAGCTCGTTGCGGGCCGGGAACGCGATGAGGATGAGGTAATCGCTCTCCACCTGGTCCATCCAGTCCCGGACCAGATTCTGTGCACACCCGCCGCCGGCCGCTGTCTCTGCGATTTCATGCAGCCGGGCATCACTCGCGGTGGTATCCGGGCTGTCGATGCGGCCTTCAACCAGAATCAGTGCGTGATCGATTTCAACCCGCCGGACCAGGTATTCCGGAAAGCTCGCTTCACCCACGAACAGGGCGTGGTCGGCCTGGTGCACTACCGCTCTATATGCGGGATCGTGAAGCATGGATTCCAGGGCTGATGCCCGTCGATCTCGGAGGTCAGGGGAAGTGCTGGTGGTGAGATGCGCGGTCAATCCAGGCATGGAGCATAACTTAGCAGGAGCCCTGAAAAGGCGTCAAACAGCCTTCCAGGCCATATCATTTTGAGAAACCCTCTCAACCTGAAAATCAATTCGAGAAAAAGGGCCCGGTCCCGGGGTCATGGTCTTGAATGCTCCAATGAATCTTGGAGCCGCTATTTTCAATGAATACGGCAACTTACAAATCCATGCCGCTCGAAGCCGGAGATGGCACGCATCTTGTAGAAGGGAGAGAGCGAAAGGAAAACGCGGCATGCAAAACAGAAAAAAACAGATAACAAAAGATTTTCAACAAAGGAGAACAGAGATGAAAAGGAACAACCTTATCGCCCTGACGGCAGCGATCCTGGCAACCGTGTTCATGTCCTGCCCGGATGTGTGGGCCGGCTGCGGGTGCGACCACCCCACGCCCTGCCCGGCGGACGTGATGCCTGCATTCAGCTCTCCCGGGGACACGATCAGGCTCAAAGGGGATGATTTCACTATGGATGACGGAAACTATGCCACCTTTAAGGGTGATTACCGTGAAGGTACCGTGCCGGCCACGGCCAAGAACGAACAGGAGCTTCGCGTGGTGGTGCCGGGTGACCAGTACAGCATGAGGGACGTGGGGCCTGCGCAGATTACGGCCAACAAGGGAAAGGACAGTGAGATTGAATATTCTGATGATCAGTTCACCTATCTGAGCAAGCCTATTGTGCTCGAGGAGGGCCAGGGCCACTACATGTTCATGGGTTACGACCTGGCCGTGGACACCTTTGGCGTGATGTACGTGCCCCTGGATCTTTCCAATATCAACGATGCCACACACTTCATGGTGTACATCGACAACCTGCCCATGGACTTCAGCAGTGACGAAGTTCTCATCTACAACAAGGACGGGTTCAACCTGAACCTGTTCACCCTGGACGTGGAGGGCTACGAGAAGCAGTGGGGCGCCTGGTACGGCGCACAGGGGATGGACAACCAGGACCCGAACCAGTCAGACATCCTGACCTACTGGAGGCACGAGTTCTACACCTACAATGCGGCTCATCAGCCCGGGGGCGAGTACTATGCGCACGAGGAGAACGAGGACGGGTGGCTGGTGCACAAGGACGACTCGGTTCACGTGGACCACGACAGGCTGGTGGTGGCGATTGCCGGAAAGCTGCGTGATCCCAAGGATCCGCTCAACACGGACAAGCAGGAGGCCATGGAGCCGGGCGCGGTACTGAACGTGACGGTGCACATCCTCCAGCTCCAGACCGAAGATCCCAACGTGTGGGAGCACCCGAGCGTGGAGCAGCTGCAGGTTCTGTCTTCGAACCTGAAGGTGGGTACGCCCTATACCTCCGGCTTCTTCAGCGTGGAATCCTGGATGGCGAAATACCTGGGCTATAACTTTGACAAGCCCGGTGTTGAAGGTCTGGATGACAACGATGACGACGATGATGACGATGACGACGACGATAACGTTTATTACAAAAGATGGTGGTAAAAAAATTGAAAAAACCGATGTGATTCAGCCTCAGATGTCTCTCTAAGAACAAAAAAGTAAAACCCAGGGAAAGAGAAAGCAAAATGATCAGCGGCCGAGGAAATACGATGAAACCCAACACACGCCATCTCAGAACAAGAGCTCTCCTGATGGTGCTGTTCGTGATCGAGGCAGGGATCTTCTTCCACTGCCTCGCGGGTTCCCTCGGCTGGATCAACAGGAATTTCCCGGGCTTTCTCCTGATCCAGAACAAGGTCGTGGCCGCAGCCGGCTGCCCGTTCTGGAAGGAAATCAGGTTCCCTGAGCTTCTTCATTCTGAGCTCATAGAGGTCAATGGGAACCCGCTGTTCAAGGCCGGCGATCTCAGCAGGATTCTCCACACCCAGCCGGAAGGGGCTGTGGTATCCTACGACCTGAAGAGCCGTGCAGGGGAGGCTTTCTCCCTCAGGACGACCGTACACCGGTTCTCGATACACGACTTCCTGGCCCTGTTCGGTGTGTACATGCTGAACGGTCTGCTCTACCTTGCGGTGGGCGTCATCTGCGTGTGGGCCTGGCCGCGCTGGTCGGCCACATCCGGGTTCCTTGCCGTGGGGATCGTGACCAGCCTCTGGACATTTACTGCATGCGATCTATACGGACCCTATAAGTTCTTTCGCCTGCACATGCTGGCCGAGTCCCTGTTGCCGGCCGCGATCCTTCACCTTGCGATTCTCTTTCCCACCCCCTGGATGAACAGAAAAAAAGGGAACATGCTGATCTCCGGGTTGTACATCCTCTTCTTCCTGTTTGCCATGTTCTACGAGACCGCGGCGTTCCTGCCGGATGTGTATCCCATCATGAACCGGATTGCCACGGCAGGGCTGGGTGTCTCGCTGATCGCTCTCCTCGCCCGCTGCACCTGGGCGTACTTCTCCAGGAACGAAACCTACCCGGTGCGCGCGCTTCGCAGCCTCCTGATCTTTTCCCTGGCAGCACTGCTCCCCTCGGTGGTCCTCTCCATCAGCATGGCCGTACAGGGATATCCCCCGGCCAACTACCTGGGCTACACATCGTTCCTCCTGCCCTTGGGCCTGGCCGTGGCGGTCCTCCAGACCCGGAGGGAAACCGAGGCTTCGGTGGCCCAGCTGTTCGAGGCATGAAATCTACTTTGAGTACTTGATGAATCCTGCGCGGGTGAAGAGGCTGTCGTTGGCATCTTTCAGAAAGATGTTCCTGTAGCCGCCCTTCCAGTATGCACCCACGAGCGAAGAGCCGTGGTCGCGCCTCATGTCCACGACAAACCAGCCGAACGTCCACCCCAGGCGGAACTTGCCGTCCGGGGTCTCCACCGCCTGCTGCGGCCAGTAGATCCCCTTCCAGAGCTTACCGCCGGGGTCGGTGATGCGCTTGTAGCATTTCGACAGGGATCCTTTCTGTATCCAGCCTTCACAAGGCCCGTAGGCATAGTTCCGGTCCTTGCTCTTTGATTCGATCACCCAGACCGGTGTCTTGACCCATACCAGATCCTTGGCATGCCAGGGAGCACCCTTCCAGCCCTTATCCTCGAAGCCCAAGTGCAACCTTCGGCCGGTGCCCTTGTGGCCCATGGTCAGCGTACCCTTCTCGGTCCACTCAAGCGTTCTGGGGTTTTCCGATTCAACCGGCACAAGGGCCACTTTTTCACCCACGAGACGATAAATTCCATCGTCAAAGTTGATCTTGGGCCCGCCTGCCCAGGAGTCGTCCGGGGAGTTGTCCAGGCCGAAGCGGGCTTCCGAGCCCGACACACGGTGGGACAGGCGCTTCACACGTCTCAGCTCAGGGGTGTAGGCATACCGGACGCCGTCGTTCGGGGGATAGAGCGAATAGATGACGAGCGTTCCCGTACCGGCCATGTTGAAGGGCTGCCGGAACACGGTGAGCTGGGAGTAGTCGTATTCGCTCTTGGCCGGGTCCAGGGAGATGGAGAGATTCTCCAGGACAACGGTTTTTTCCAGGCCTCGGCGGCTCACGGAGAGCCAGTACTGCTTTTCGTGCATGCTCCCCTGAACATAATACTCCTGAAAGCTGTTGTTCCACAGGATCTGTTGAGGCACGGTGGGATCCTTGGGGTCCAGCTCGGGAAAAGGGATCCCCTTGATGCCGCGGGCTGGTTTTCCGGTTTTCACATCGATGATCCCGTTGTTCTCGTCGATCCTGTACCGTCCGATGTTCGCCTGCCAGTTGTCCTTCACCTCCTTTGGCCAGAAATCCGCGGGGTCATAGTTCAGCTTTCCGATCTTCATGGTCATGTCGCCGTTCTTGACCCATTCGATGATGTAGTCCGGAACCAGGCCCTCGATCTTCTGGTAGTTGCTCTGATCGATCACATCCCCGGGCTCCACATCGGCATGGACCGGCCCCTGAAAGAGAATGAGGGCAAGGGTGGAGACGAGTAGTATTCGCATTGGGTTGAGGGATGATCTCCAAGGATTTGTTTTCATGGGAGCACGCCTCCTTTATGGGTGGCTGCAGATTCTTCTCTGGTTCATAACCATCATAATGGACTGGTTTTGGAATAAAAAGATTGGCATGAAAAACCCAGACATCACCCTTTTCCCTTTGCTTTATCCTCCATCTTCTCCGCCACCTCGGCTCCGCCGAACCGGGCAAGGGCGGCCGTGCCGAAGAGGATGAGGACAAAGGCCGCGATACGCATGAAGGATTTGGACGGGTCCTCGGGCAGAAACTCGGACAGGGCGATCATCCCGCCCACGATGGCCACCACCTTGTTGAGCACGGCCTCCAGGGACACCACCACCAGGGCCTTTCCGTGCTGGAATCCGCTCTGCATCACGGCCATGCCCACCACGTTGGCGGCGATCATCACGGGGAGGCATATGCCGAACCCCATGAGCTTCTGCTCGTTGTCGAGAAAGGTGAACATGGCCTTTGTGTAAAGGGCTGCAATCCCGATGAACAGGCCGGAGAAGATACCGAGCAGGAAATCGGTTCGCATACCGGCCAGGGCTCCCCGCTTTCCAAGCACGTAGGCGACCCCGGAAAGGAGAAGGGCGGCAGCGGTGATCCCGAGCAGGGGCCCCCACTCGGGCATGGGCGGAGCCCCTTCGTCCGCAGCGCTCACCCCGAGCAGGATCATACCCGTGAGCATGGATGCAAAGGCGGCCCACTCCAGCGCGCCGATCTTCTCGCGCAGGTAGAAGATGCTGAAGCCGGCCAGGACCGCCAGGCCCACCCCGAGCGTGGGCTGGATGATGGAGATGGGCGCAAACTTGGTGGAAACCAGGTAAAGGGCCCAGCCGGCGATCAACAGGAAGATTCCGTAGACCCAGATACGGCTGCGCATAAAGGCCATGAAGACCTTTCCGCCCTTCTCCTTTCCGATCTTCGGGAGGGCTGCGGCCCCCTTTTTCTGAAGGGCCAGGCCGAAGTTCATCAGGCTCGTGGCTACGACAGCGATCAGGATCGCGACCCAGACGGGCATACACTTCCCTCCTTTAAGCGTCAGCGGGTGACATGGGTGCTTTCTCCAGAAGGATTATTTGGAGAACTTGATGAACCCGCCGCGGGTGAACAGGTTCTCGTTCATCTTGGGGATCATGTTCTTCTTGAACCCGCCCTTCCAGTACGCATAGGGAAACGAGGATCCGTGGTCCCGCCTCATGTCCACGATGACCGAGGTGAAGTTGTCCACCATGCGGAACTTCCCGTCCGGTGTCCCCACCGCGTGCGCAGGCCAGTAGGCCCCCTTCCAGAGCTTCCCGTTCGGGTCCGTGATTCGTTTGTATGCGTTGGCAAAGGTGCCTTTTTCGATCCAGCCCTCACAGGGGCCGTACCCGTAGTTGCGGTTCTTGCTGCGGGATTCGAAGACATAGACCTGCGACTTGACCCAGATGATGTTGGTGATGTGCCAGGGCGCGCCCTTCCAGTCCGGGGTTTCAAAGCCGATCTTCGACACCACACCGGTGGCCTTGGGTCCCACGTCCAGGGCACCGTCTTCACCCCAGTCCACGATGGTGGGCTTTTCGGCAATGTAGGGCACCAGCGCTTCCCTCTCCCCGATGAAGCGGTAGACGCCCTCGTCCATGTTGGTCTTGGGGCCCCCTGCCCAGGTGTCGTCCGGGGCCTGGTCGAGCCCGAACATCACGTCCGAGCCGGACAGGCGGTGCGACAACCGCTTCACCCTTCTCAACTCGGTTGCATACGCGTACCGGATGCCGTCATGGACCGGGTACAGGGGGTACATGGCAAGCGAGCCGGTGCCGGCCATGTTGAAGGGCTCGCGGAACACGGCCAGCTGCGCGTAATCCTGGTCGGACTTGGCCGGGTCCAGGGCCAGGGTCATGTTCTCCATCACATAGGTTTTCTCCAGGCCCCTTCGCGTCACAGAGAGCCAGTAGATCAGCTCGTGGACGTTTCCCTGGATGAAGTATTCCATGAACTGTCTGTTCCACACGAGCTTCACGGGCATCTTGGGGTCGGCCGGGTCGAGCTTGGGAAAGGCGAATCCCTTGATCCCGCGCGCCGGCTTTCCCGTGGTCCTGTCGATGATCCCGTTGTTCTCATCCACGTCGTAACGCTGCGCATTGGCCTCCCGGTTGTCCAGAACCTCCCTGGACCAGAAGCCTTTTGGGTCATATTCAAGCTTCCCGATCTTCATGATCAGGTCCCCGTCCCTGACCCAGGTGAGGATGAAGTCCGGAACCAGCCCCTCGATCTTCGTGTAATTGCTCTTGTCGATGACCTCGCCGGGTTCCACGTCGGCCTGAACCGTGGAGACGCACAGGACCAGGAGCAGCACAGCAGCGGTGATCCATACGCGACAGCTCTTCATGCTCCTGTACTCCTTTGCCCAAAGGGTAGGGCGATGGATTAGAAGTTGTACGTGATGCTGAACGAAACCTCGTCGCGCGTCTCCAGCATCCCGAGGTTCCCCTTGTAGTTGTGCGAAACGGTGAAGAAATAGGATGCCTCGAACTGAAAGCTTCGCCATTCGTACATGGCAGAGGGGATCAGGGTGAGCGCCCTGGACTCCAGCTCGAACATGGTCACCAGCCTGGGATTGAGGTTGCCGTTGAGATAGTTCGTGTTCGTGATCAGCACAAAGGTGTTGCTGAACTCGGGCTCGTACATCACGTCGTCGTTGGGTTCGTACCAGGGAATGAGGATCGTGTTCTTCTTGTATCCAAGGGTCCAGGTGCCCACGTACTCCAGGAGGAACATGAAGTCCTCACGGTTGAGGGGAGGGATCTTCATGAACTTGTCCAGGCCCACCCCGTACTTCAGCACATCAAAGGTGGCCACATTGCCGATGCTGAAGGGGAGGACCAGGCTCGTGAGTGAGCTGGGAAGAAGGGGGACAATGGGAGCGAGTGTGCCAAGGCCCGGGATCGAGATCTTCTGTGCAAGCCCGTTCGCCATTTCGGTGACGCTCCCTGCGGTCATCTTGGGCACGTTCTTGTAAAAGGCCACCTCTCCCCTGAGCACGGTGTCGATGAGGCCCCAGTAGTAATTGAAGCTCCCGCCGTACACGTCCACGGGCTCGATGTCCAGCAGGACCCTGAGCTTCTGGTGCCCGAGCACCCAGTCCAGGGCGCTGAGCAGACCCGGCGGCCTGGGGAAGGTCTGGAAGTGTGCCCGGTTGAGGACAACGGGTTGAAACGCTGCGAGATCGAGGTTGGCCACCGGCACATCCGAAAAGGTTCGGATATAGGCGAAACTCAGATCCAGGCCCTTGAACATCAGCCCGAGCTTCACCCCGTACCGGTCCGATGTGAGATCGTCTTCCACCTGATCCGAGACCAGCTTCAGGGTGGACAGGAAGTCACCGGGCCTGTCCCGGCCGATGGGCGGCAGAATGGCCGACCCGGCGATGATGTCCTCACCGGTGGTGTTGTCCACATGCCCGGGCACGTAATACCCCTCAAGGGAAACCGAGTCGAAGGGCCCCACGTTGTCAAAGGCCAGGTTGGTTCGGACCATGAAGAGGGGGATCAGCCGTTCGAGGAGGTCCACGGCAAGGGAGGAGTTGTCCTGCGGGTTGATCGCGTCCAGGACGCGTAAGGTGCTCATCTCGCCCCAGCTCATCACCTGCCTGCCAATGCGCAGGAAGGCCGGGCCGCTGGTCAGGTCCAGGTAGCCGATGAACAGGTCTGCGTCCCATTTCAGGTCGTCGATCTGGTCCCGGTTGTTCAGGAGGTATTTCGCCCTTTCGCCGTCCGAGGCAAAGACCGACGAGCCATAGTCCCAGGCACCGTCGTAAAAGCCCCTTCCCTGCAGGTAGTAGGAGATCTCCAGCCAGTCGGTCACGTTCCCCAGGTCGTGCCGGAACTCTACGAAGAGCAGGTTCCTCTGGCTGGTCATGTCGCCTGTCTCGATGGGGATCGGATTGTTGTCCGGCACGTCGATCGTGCGGAAGGTGGCCTCTGCCTTCAGTTTGCCGATCAGGCTCCACTGGCCGTGAAAGTCTCCGTTGAACAGGGCCATGGAAGGGGCCGGCAGGGAAAGGGCCACGACCAGGGACAGGAACGTGGTGAGCAGGGTTTTTCTGTTTTTCATATGCGATCCTTTTCAGGAAAGCGGTATCAAGGGACCGGGTCCTTCAGGTTCCATCCGGGACCCGGGGTTTCAACCAGCCTGCCAGTGCAGGGACAAAGATCGTGCAGAAAACCGCCTGAACCATGGACAGGATTCCCACGGTGAACACCATGATGCTCTGGAACTTCATGCCGATGAAGGCCCACGGAACCGTGGCCGCGAACAGGAGCAGGCCGAGGAACAGGTTTCCTGATGTGTGCTCTTCCCAGCCGTTTGAACCGGCTGCGACGGAGGGGGCCGGGTTTCTTCGTTCCTCTGCCATGTGCCGGATCAGGGGATAGGCGAACAGGGTGCCGAACCCGAAGCAGGGCACTGCGGCCACCACAAAGGGGAGGCTGATGGGCGCACCGGAAGCGGCCATGGCGATCCACAGGAGGGCCTGCACGGCGGCAAGGGCAAAGGCAGCAGAGAGGCCCAACAGAAGGGAACGGCTCACCAGGAGCCCCAGGATGAACACCACGAGGGATGCCGCGGCGAGCGCCTTTGCATACGCATCCCCGGTTCCGTCGTTGATGGCCTTGATCATGCCCAGCAGGCCGCCGCCTGCCTGATACTCCACCTTGTCGGAAGGGTTGCGTCGGATGTAGTCCTGGATCAAGGCCGTGTATTGGTTTATACGGTCCGTGTCACTTTCCGGGAAGAAGGGTGAAAGGGTGGCCTCGGTGAAGGTCTTGTCCATGAAGCTCTCTACGCCCCCCTGCTCCATCACCATGCCGGCCAGCCGCACGACCTGATCCCTTGCCACCGGAACGGTCTGCCACCTCGGGTTTCCGTCCAGGAACGTTTTTCGGGCCAGCTGGACCATCATGTCGAAGGCGATGCTCTCCCGGGCTCCGCATGCCTCTTTCAGGTAGTCGCTGAACCTGCTGAGCTCTGACAGGGCCTCAGGCTCCAGAAACCCTCCCTGCTCCACGGCCTTTGCATACACGAGAAGCTGGTAGGGCCCCATGAACTTTTCGGCCAGCAGGTTGAAGCACTGGTTCCGCGGGTGATCCGGCCTGAGGTAGGACGATCCGGGGACGTTGTCGCCCACGCGGAGCCTTCCGGCCGAGAACGCGCCCGCAATGAGGATCGCAACGAGGATGAGAGAGGCAACGAGCTTCTGGCCGTTCTCACGGTTCGCAGTCATGACATCCGAAAAGGACGATTTTTCCTCAGGGCTGCTTTCCTGCCTGATGCGAAGCGGGGGAAGGATGGAGTGAAGGAGCGGTGCGAACACGAACATCACGAACAGCATGGCTGCGAGCCAGAAGAGACCGAACAGGCCCAGGCTCTTCAGTGCAGGCACACAGGTCAGAAACAGGCTCGAGGTGGCGAGCCCGGCCGCAGCGATGGACCCGATGAGTGCAGGGTCGCCGTAGGCAGCGGCAATGGCCTCGGCCCTGTCGTCCTTTTCTTCGAGCAGGCGGCCGTACCGCCGCACGGCAAGCACGCTGTATGCCAGGGAGAAGAGTCCCGGTATCAGGGGGAAGAGCACGGTGATGAGGTTCATCTCTGTTCCGGTGACGGCAAGAAGCCCCATCCCCATGAGGATGGACAGCGCCATGGTGGCCACCGGGACGATCACTCCCTGAAGCGACCGGAAATAGAGGCCGAGGAGAGCAAGAACGACCAGGAACGTACACGTGGCTGCCGTGGAGATGTGGCTCAATCCCATGGCGGTCATCAGCGCTTCGATGAGCTGCGGGCCCATGAAGTGCAGGGTGTGGCCTTCATCATTCTCGGCCGCCTTGAGATCTTCAACGGTCTTCACGAGGTTTTTCTGAAAGGACGTCTGTTTCCGGGCCGCGTATTCGTCGCGGGTCTGCCCCTCCTTCTCCGCTTCAGGAAGCCTCTCAAAGGCCTGTTCCGCCTGTTTCTTCACATCGGCCAGGGGTGCCGTGATCATGGTGGCGGTTCCGTCATAGGATACGTAGGCGCCCGGTCCCATGGGGCTCACCGCAACCCTTTGCCGGAGCGCCTCGAAATCCTCCGGCGACTTGGGCCACGGCTGCCCGAGGATGGGCTCGATCCTCATCCCTTCCCAGCGGCTCTCATAGTGATCCATGCCCCGGGTCAGGGAGGTGATGCCGGCAGGCAGGACCCCCTCCACACCCATCAGCTTGCGCGTGATATGATCGATCTTGGAAATCGTCTCCTGGTTGTAGATGTCCCCGTCCCTGACCTCCAGGATCCCGATCAGCATTCGCGGCTCAGGGGACATCTTATTGATAGCCTTGAGGGCGGGGAGGAACGGGTGCCCTTCCGGGTAAAGGGATTCCATTGGATCGGAAAACGTAAGGTTTTTGAGCTGGAAACAGAGAAAGGCCGCAACGGCCAGGAAGGCAAGGAGCAAAGGCAAGTGAAACCGGAGGGTCGTTTTCACGGCTGAGGACAGCAAGGTGCGCCGGCCCCGGTCTTGTTCGTCCGCCACGGTTTCCTCCAAAGTGAATCAACAATCCAAACGGCCTGAACCGCCAAGACTCATCTTGAATACAGCGGAATTTCCAAATCACTCCACCAGGGCTGCGATACGAAGAAGATTATCGGATCGGTTTCCCGTCGACGATGCGAACCATTGTACCGTTCCGCCCCACGATCAGGCCGTTGACCTTTCCTGAAGCATCTTTTCCCAGCGTCATCCCGTTCAGCCATGCCCGTGACACCCCTTCAGGCACCTGAACCCTGTTCCAGGTGGTCCCCTGATCCATGGTCCGGATCACGTGACCCCCTGAACCGGCAGCCATTCCAATGCCTTCCACGAACTCGATGCAGTAGATCTCCGGCCCGGGGAATCCGGTGTCCGTCTCTGTCCACGTCTTCCCCCGGTCCCTGGAAGAGACAAGGGCGCAGTCGATCCCGGCGGCGTAAAGAACGCCCCTGTCATGGGCAAGGGCATAGATCACCTTGCCCTCCATCATCTCCTGATCATACAGGGGGGAGGGCGCCTCCTCCCAGGTCCGGCCTGCGTCCTCGGTGATGAAGATCCTTCCGTAGTCCCCTGCAATGCAGGCACCCTGCGTGTCCATTATCTCCACGGCAAACAGGGCGAACTCCTCTTCGAACTCCGAGGGCACCCGGAAGGAGGAGCGCTTCCAGATCTTTCCACCGTCGACAGTGATCAGAACTGTTGAATCGGTGCCCACGGCCATCCCGTGTTCCGCATCAACGAAGTCAACCGAGAACAGGTACCGGTCCACACCCGAGTCCTGCTCCTTCCAGGTCTGCCCGCTGTCCCCGGAGTGAAGGATCAGGCCTCCCTGTCCCACGGCCCAGCCGTTCAGTCCATCAGGAAAGCAGACGGACACAAGGGCCCTCGTGGTTCCTGAATCAACCGGGGTCCGGATGCCTTGCGTCCTGTCCACCAGGTAGATCCTTCCCAGGTCGCCCGTGACCACGTAGCGATCACCTGAGACGGACGCTGTTGCAAAAAGATTGACTCTGACCCCGGAGGGAGCGGGTTCAGCGGCAAGGGCAGGGGATGCGAACTTCAGTCCGGCTGGGTAGATGAGGCATGTTGCAACCAGAAAGAAGAAGAGAATCTTCCTGGTTTTCATAGGTCCTCCCTCTGGTCTGTGTCTTTCAGGGCATAAGAGTATATTTCAAAACTTGTTCTATTCAAAGATGATTCTATTCACCAAGCGGTGAAATATGTCAAGACCTTTTTTGTGGTACTTGGCTGGACGCGTGGGGAGATGGACTCTTCCTATTCAGTGGTTAGACTTTTTTTCAAGATTATTTGCTCCAAGTGCCACGCAACACCGGGCGGCCTCACAGCTCCTGAATCATCTTCTGGTGCTCATCATCCCCATCGGAGCTTTGCTGGCCTGGAGAGTACGGAGAGGAAGAAGATAAGCACGTACTCTGCTTCATAAGAAAAAGGGCGGTATCCATTTCGGATATCGCCCTTTTTCTTAGGTGCCGATGAAGATTTGTCTGGTCTGCTCAGGGAAATGTGTTGTGTCCGTCGCCAATAAGGACCCTTCCCAGGTAAGCGTCCACCCCTACTGC
Source organism: uncultured Thermodesulfobacteriota bacterium (assembly GCA_964609935.1). Classification (GTDB taxonomy): domain Bacteria; phylum Desulfobacterota; class DSWW01; order DSWW01; family DSWW01; genus CAYTRL01. Next base: position 18,491 of record CAZSUQ010000017.1, read on the forward strand.
GTGTTCAATGTGTTCACCACGGAGAACAGGTCCCCGATGTCGTAGAAATCCACGCTGGGGAAATTGGGGATCTTGCCGCTGTCGTTCCAGCACTCCAGGGTCCGATCCACGAAGAGCGGGTTGTGATTCACTTCCTGGGCCAGGATGCTCTTAGGCGTGGCGCCACGCGTGAGGAAGTGGTTGAGGATGAAGAGGTCGTTGCTGGGGCTCCCCCGGTTGTCAGCGCAGCTGAAGTCCTCCGGGTATTCGTTGGACCAGTGGGTTTCCCAGGCAAAGCTCCACACCGGGTGGTACCAGGTGCCCAGGGAACCGTCGTGATCGGTGAGGACCATGAGCCGGTCGCCGGCAGCGATCATGTCGTTCAGCGTGGGCCAGGGATCCCCCAGTGTCTGGGTGTGTGTGTATCCCAGCAATCCGGCCTGGATGAAAACGTTTTCCGCGTCACTCATGGACACATAGCTCTCAAAGATAATGGTGACGATCTCCTCGGGATTGTCGTCCAGAAACTGCTTGATCTCCAGGAGCCCGTCCAGAAGCGGCTTGTGTCCGCCCAGGTACCCGTACCACTCGTCGCATCCGTGACACAGGATGATCTCTCCCTCCCACTCCCATATGTCGAGCATGAGCCCACGCACGCCGTCTGCAAGCTGGTTCGGGATGCTGTAGCGCTGGTTGGGTAAGAGCCACCCATCCTCCTGGTTGGACATTGCGTTGTGCGTGGTGGGGAAGGAGACCTCATTGTAGCGCCGGTCGAGGAACCCGATGATCCCGGCATCGAAATCCACACCCGTAATGGTTGCCCCGGCATAATTCAGGATCTGCGAGGAGGGCGTGAAGGAGATTCCGCCGAGGGCGGGCGTGACCGTGTACGAACCGTTGGACAGGCTGTTGGCATCAAAGGAGAAGCTCCCCTTGCTGTCCGTTACGGTGTTCAGCGTGGTGCTTCCCTCCAGGGTTACCGTGACACCCGCCAGGCCCCCTCCATTGATGAGGGTGACCACACCGGAGATCGTCTTACAACCGCAGAGCAATAAAAGGGAAAGGACGATGAGCGAGGATGCGGGCTTGCGAAACATGATGTCACCCCTTCAGCGAGTGTTTGTGTCGTAATGGTTAAAAATAAAGAAACGTAAACTTAAAATTCCATTACAAATATTATAGACACAGAAAAACCCCTTAACAACAGAAAGCAGAAATAAAACAACTTCTCCTTTACAAAATAGGATCATATTCATTACAATTTTTGAATAATTAATCGTTTGAAGATTAACGGTAACAGAACCTTAATCGTGCACGAACTCGAGAAGGGAGGAACTATGAATCTCGGAAAGACATCGACACTCTGCTGGATGATCGCCTTTTCGTGCCTTTTTATTGTGGTGGGTTGCGGCGGAGACTGGGTGCCGAGGCAGATCCACTTGACCACGCAGGGAGATGCCTCCGCCACGGCGACGGTCACATGGGTCACAACGCATGAAGATGACACGACCACACACACGGTAAACCTGGGAACCTCACCGGGAACCTACACCCAGGTCTTTGCAGGGAGTTCACACCCCCGCCCCAACATGAGCGAGGGGTTCGTGCACGACGTTGAGGCGACCGGGCTCACGCCGGACACGACCTATTACTATACCTGCGGAGACGCCACCGGCGGATGGAGCGACGAGTACAGCTTTGCCACGGCCCCCACAACCGCACAGGATTTCTCCTTTGCAGCGATCGGGGACATGAGCGTCTCGGGTTCGGCCGAGGCGAACCTTTCCGAGATCTCTGCAAGAAACAATTCCTTTGTCCTGCACGCCGGGGATCTCTCCTATGCAAACGGCAACATGGCCTACTGGGATCTCTG
>CAZSUQ010000018.1:0-19973 GCA_964609935.1 uncultured Thermodesulfobacteriota bacterium
GATGTCGGCAATCAATCCCCATTCAAAGCGTGAACGGAGCCTTTCCTCGAGTTCCGGGATGTCCTTCGGGACCTTGTCACTGGTAACGACGATCTGCTTCTTCGACTGGTAAAGGGTGTTGAAGGTGTGAAAGAATTCCTCCTGTGTTCTTTCCTTGCCGGCCATGAACTGCACATCGTCCAGCAGGAGGACATCCATGGAACGGTATTTGTTGTGGAACTCGGGCATCTTCTCGTAGCGAATGGAATTGATCAGCTCGTTGATAAAGGTCTCTGCACTGAGATAAACGACATGCAAAGGCCAGTTCTTCTTGATCTGATTGCCCACGGCGTGAAGCAGGTGTGTTTTTCCTAGTCCCACGCCACCGTAAACGAACAAGGGATTGTAAGCGGTACCGGGTTGATTGGCTACGGCAAGAGAGGCGGCGTGTGCAAACTGGTTTGAAGATCCGACCACGAAGGTATCGAATCCAAAACGATCATCCAGAATAATCATGAACCCCTATTTCCTTTCTTCAAAATGAATAAAACAACATTTTTTCTTTTTGATTTTTTTGGATTCCCTTTTGTGGAGGTAGATTCTCACGATGCAAGATTTTGAAATGATTTCAATGGAAAAGAGGTTTTTCTCACTAAGTTATCCACAAATTTTTCAACAATTGTGGATAACTTAAAAAGTTGTTTTTAATCGGGCCGTTACGGAGAATAATTCAGGAAAAAAATGCTAGATTTTTTCTTGTTCCTCATGAAGAGGGAAAAAAACTCCACTGCTCGACTTAAACAAACGTTAACACCGATTGCTGTAGAATGTATTTATGAGTGGGAAGAAAAAGGCTGCCCGTTCTGGATGAGGTCTCAAGCGAGGAAACAAAAGGGAGACAGCGGCCAGCCTTCTTTTCGTGATCCACAATTCGTCGTAAATCTGTAACAGATTTTTTTTCCCATTTCAAGAAAAGAATAGGTATTTTCCTTTCTTTTTTCGGGAATGTTTCTCATGCGTCGAATTTACTTTTCCATTTCAAATTGATATTAACTAACCTTTGTATAAATTCCTCAAGATTCTTCTTTATGGACACGGATCTTAGGCGAAAATGCGCTTTTTTATGAGGAATCGTGCCATGGGAAGCGTTCGATAGGATCGTAGAAAGAAGCAAGGAGAGATTGTTGAAAGGAAAGATTCGCATCAGAGGAGACTTGTGCAAGAGGTGTGGTCTTTGCATCGAGGCTTGCCCCAAGGGATGCATCGTGGTCTCGAAGAAGATAAACGAGAAGAGCTTCTTCCCATCCGAACAGAAAAAAGGGAGCGAGTGCACGGGATGCGGGCTTTGTGCCGTCATGTGCCCGGAATCGATTATCGAGGTCTATCGTGAAAAATAACGAGAAGGTGTTGCTTCGAGGGAGCGAAGCCATTGCAGAGGCCGCATTGAGAGCGGGATGCAGTTGTTATTTTGCCTATCCGATCACACCACAGAACGAGCTGCCGGAGTACATGGCTCGCAGGATGGAGGAGATCCCCGGCGTATCCTTTCTCCAGAGCGAGAGCGAGCTGGCAGCCATCAACATGGTTTTCGGCGCATCGGTGACCGGTGCCCGCGTGATGACCTCCTCCTCCAGTCCGGGCGTAAGCCTGATGCAGGAAGGCATCTCTTACCTGGCCGCAATGGAGCTTCCCAGTGTCATTGTGAACATCGTCAGGGGGGGGCCGGGCCTGGGAAACATCGCGCCCGCCCAGTCCGACTATTTCCAGGCCACCCGGGGTGGAGGACACGGGGACTACCGGTGCATCGTGCTGGCCCCTGCCCATCTTCAGGAGGCCGTGGATCTGACCTACGAGTCCTTTGACCTGGCGGATGAGTACAGGATCCCTGTTCTCCTTCTGGGAGACGGAATGATGGGCCAGATGATGGAACCGGTGGTGATGCCACCCTTTCGGAAAAAGATGCCCAAGAAGGATTGGGCGCTCACCGGGGCGGGAGAGGGGGAAAGCCGGTTCATGCGGAGCCTCCTGCTCGATGTGCACGTGCTGGAGGATCACAACTGGAAGCTCTATCGGAAGTATGAAAAGATCAGCCGGAAAGAGATCCGTTACGAAACCTATGAGATCGAAGATGCGGAATTCGTCGTTGTTGCTTATGGAACCGCTGCCAGGATCGCAAAGGGAGCGGTGAACCGCCTGCGAAAGAACGGGCTGAAGGTGGGGCTGTTCCGCCCCATTACCCTCTGGCCCTTTCCCTCCGATGCCCTCCGGAAGGTTGCCAGGTTTACAAGGAAGATCCTCGTTTTCGAGATGTCCATGGGCCAGATGGTGGAGGATGTGAAGCTGTCCGTGGAGGGGAGGGTTGACGTGGACTTTTTCGGAAGGCCCGGCGGCGTTATCATCACGCCCGTGGAGCTTTCTCGTATCGTATCGCGCCGGTATCACGCAATGTCCCGAAGGAAAAAGAGATGAAGAAAGTCATCAGCAGACCAAAGCTTCTCAAGGATGTCCCTTTCCACTACTGCCCGGGCTGCGGTCACAGCATCATTCATCGGTTGCTGGCAGAGGTCATAGAGGAATTGAAGATCCGGGACAGGACCATCGGGGTTCCCCCCTGCGGGTGTGCCGTGCTGGCCTATTATTACCTGGATGTGGATATGGTGGAGGCGGCACACGGTCGGGCCACGGCCGTGGCCACCGGGATGAAGCGGTGCCTGCCCGACCGGATTATCTTCACGTACCAGGGTGACGGCGACCTGGCAGCCATCGGAACCTCGGAGGTCATCCACTCGGCGAACCGGGGTGAGTCCATTACCACGATCTTTGTGAACAATGTCGTCTATGGAATGACAGGGGGACAGATGGCCCCCACGTCGATCCTCGGGCAAAAGACAACCACATCACCCCTCGGGCGGAGCATGTCCAACGACGGACCCCCCTTCAAGATGTGCGAGCTGCTCTCTTCCCTGGAGGGCGCCGTCTATCTGGCCCGTGGCAGCATGCACGATGCAAAACACGTAAAACAGACCAAGCGGTACATCCGGGAGGCCTTCAAGTACCAGATGGAAGGCAAGGGTTTTTCCATGGTGGAAATCCTTTCCACGTGTCCTTCGAACTGGAAGATGGACCCGGTGAAAAGCTGCCAGTGGATCGAAAAGGAGATGACCAGCCACTTCCCTCTGGGCGTTTACAAGGAAGAAGGAAAAGAAGAAAAGGAAGCCTAGGTTTCCGGGATCTTCGGTCATGGTTCCGTTTCTTTGGGAGTCGTCATGATTGTGAAATCGGTTTTTGCGGGATTCGGGGGGCAGGGCATCCTCATGATGGGGTACATGCTGGCCTATGCAGCGATGAAAGAGGACAGGTTCGTTACGTATCTGCCGTCCTACGGGGCCGAGGTCCGGGGGGGGACCGCCAACTGCACCGTTTCCATCGGGGATGAGGAGATCGCCTCTCCTATCGCATCCGTTCCGGAATACCTGTCCATCATGAATGCTCCTTCCCTGTACCGGTTCCAGAATATGGTGAAAAAAGGCGGCAGCTGTATCCTGAACACCTCCCTGGCAAAGAAGGTTTCGGTGCGCAAGGACATCGAGGTACACAGGATTCCGGTGAGCGAGATGGCCGAAGACCTGGGAGACATCCGGTGCGCCAACATGATCATGCTCGGCGCCTTTCTCCGGGTTGCGGATCTGGTCAAAGGGGATTCGGTCCTGGAGATCATCCGGGAGACCTTTGGAAAGAAGAAGGCCGAGGTACTGGAGAGAAACGAACAGGCCCTGTGGAAGGGGTACGATTTTCTCTCGTGAAGGAGACAGGCTCATGTCAGTGAAGCAGATTTGTGTAAGGATGGAAAACAAACCGGGTGCCCTGCATCAGGCCACAGAGGTTTTGAAGCTCGAAGGTGTGAATATTCGTGCCATCAGCGTGCTGGACCCCGGTGACAGTACGCTGGTGAGAATGATGGTGGATGATCCGGAAAGGGCCTGCAATGCGCTTTCCGGCAAAGGTTTCGACTTCTACCAGGAGGACGTGGTTGCCCTGGAGGTCCCGGATCATCCCGGCGGGCTTCACGTTGTTTTAGGGTCCCTCAGGGGGGTCGGGATCAATGTGAATCAGCTTTACAGCTACCTGGGCCGATCGGGTCCTCACGCCATCCTCATCCTTGTCGTGGACCGGTATGACGAAGCCGTGGAGGTCTTGAAAAAGAATTACGTACATGTGTTAGGAACAGACGTTTATGGATTGTAGGACCTGGAGCCGAGGAAGGAGTATCCTTTCGGGCTTGAACCCGTATTTCGCCCTGTTGCCCCGATTCCCTCACATGTCGTTATCCTCTCCCTCTGATTGGCGCTTCCTTTTCCTCGTGGGCACGTTTAGGTAAACACTTGTTCGATGGGTTCCTCATCCCTTGAAGAGTCGGATGTCCTGATCGTCGGTGCCGGTCCGGCCGGATGCACGGCAGGGATCCTCCTCGCCAGGCAGGGCGTTCGCGTGTCGATTCTCGAGCAACGGCACCGGATGCATCAAAAGGTCTGCGGGGATCTGATCGGGCCTCGTGTCCTCTGGCTGCTCGAGGCCCTTCGCATCGGCTGGAAGAAGGAGGAGCCCCTGGGGAAGGGGATCCGTTCCATCAGCATTTACGATGAGGGTAAGCTGAGAAGCTGGGCAAGGTTCAGCGGTGACAGGGACGGCGAATCACCCCCGGCACTGACCATGAGAAGGGACGTCTTTGACGGCCTGCTCCAGGAGCGGGCCCTTGAAGCCGGGTGCGCCATCCATTACGGGACAGGCTTCCGGTCCCTGGTCCGGCGGTCGGTCGGCACGGTTCAGTGCAGCGCGGTCGAGGAGGGAAGGGAGCGTTGTTTCCGGGCTCGGATGTTGATCGGTGCCGACGGCGTAAACTCAAAGGTTGCGCGAATTACCGGACTGGCGGATCGGCGCCCGGAAAAGACCATTCTCGCGGTGCGGGGATACTTCAGCAATGTGAAAGGGCTGCGGGACAGCATCGAACTCTATTTCCTGCGCAGGATTCTCCCGGGATACGCCTGGGTGATCCCGCTTGGCGAGAAGATTGCCAATATCGGTCTTGGGATGCGCGCCGACGTGTGCATCCGCAAACAGGTGCGCCTTCAGGCCGAACTGAAGAGATGGATCCGGGATCATCCCGTACTGGCCTCGAGGATGCGCAGGGCCGAGCCAAAGGGCAAGATACAGGGGTGGCCGGTGGGGAGCTATGGGGGGCGAAGGAAGCGAAGCGATTCCCACGTCCTCCTTCTGGGCGATGCGGGCTCTTTTTCCGATCCCCTCACCGGGGAAGGCATCTTTGGTGCCATGCAGAGCGCCTTTCTTTCCGTGCCTGTGATCTTGGAGGCGTTTGGAACAGGGGACTTTTCCCGGGCCCGGCTGTCCCGCTTTGATGAAGAGGCAAGAACGTGCTTTGATGCTTCGTGCGGGGCCACCACCTGGCTGTCCTCGCTGCCGAGCCACCACCGGCTCCTTCAACCGCTGGTGGTCTGGGGGCTCAACCGGGTGGAGACTGCATGTCTGCTGGATACGGGATACGCAAACGCAGTGGGGAGCTTTTTCACCGGAATGCAGGCCAGGAAGCGGATATGGAACGCGAAGTGGTTTCGCAGAACCTTCCTGGGGTGATGTTGCAACGGATCCATACGGAGTTGAAGAACCATGAGGAACAAGAATCAAAAAAAGGCCTTCCTGACCCTTGAAGACGGCAGAACCTTCCAGGGGTGGGCCTGCGGTGCGGAACGGGAGGTGGTGGGTGAAGTGGTCTTCAACACCAGCATGACCGGATACCAGGAGATTCTCACCGATCCTTCCTACAAGGCCCAGATCGTAACCATGACCTATCCGCAGATCGGCAACTACGGCGTGAACCCGGAGGACGTGGAATCGCAGGGGCCTCAGGTGGAGGGGTTCGTGGTTCACGAGCTCTGGAAACACCCTAGCAACTGGCGCTCCAGCATCCCCCTGGATGCCTATCTGAAAGAGCACGACATCCCTGCCATCGAAGGGGTGGACACCCGGGCGCTCACGAAGCACATTCGAACAGCTGGCGCCATGAGGGCGGTTCTTTCCTGTGACGCGGAAGGCCCCGGGGAACTCGTGGAAAAGGCCAGGAGCTGGCCGGGCCTGGTGGGCCGGGACATGGTGAAAAGGGTTTCTTGCAAGGAACCTTACGAATGGCCGGAATCCGATACGCTTTCGAGCTTCTGGCACAGGCGATGGCCAGGCGGAACGAAGAGCAGGGAAAAACCCTTTCGCGTGGTTGCCTTGGATTTCGGCATCAAGTTCAACATCGCCAGGATCTTCTACACCTATGGCTGTTCCCTTACCGTTGTCCCGGGGGCCACGCCCGCCCGGGAAATCCTCTCCATGAAACCGGACGGGATCTTCCTGTCCAACGGGCCTGGAGATCCTGCCGGGGTCACCTATGCCATCGAAACCGTAAGGGAGCTGCTCGGCAAGGCGCCCGTGTTCGGCATCTGTCTGGGACACCAGATCCTGGGGCTTGCCCTGGGCGCCGAGACCTTCAAGATGAAGTTCGGCCACCGGGGCGCCAACCAGCCAGTGAAGGACCTAGACACGGGCCGTGTCTACATCACCTCGCAGAATCACGGTTTCTGCGTGGACGCTGACACGCTGGAGCCGGGCAAGGTTCGCATTACGCATCTCAACCTGAACGACCAGACCCTGGAAGGCATGGAGATACCGAGCCTGTCCGCCTTCTCGGTTCAGCACCACCCGGAAGCCTCCCCCGGACCCCACGACCACATGCAGGACCTGTTCGAGAAGTTCGTCTGCAACATGGAGGCGTGCAGGACGTAGAGGATTTCTCTGGAACGCTGGAGCAAGCCATGCCAAGAAGAGACGACATCCACAAGATTCTCATCCTGGGCGCCGGGCCCATCATCATCGGCCAGGCCTGCGAGTTCGACTATTCAGGCACCCAGGCCTGCAAGGCCTTGAAGGAAGAAGGATTCGAAGTGGTCCTGGTGAACAGCAACCCGGCCACCATCATGACGGACCCGCAGTTTGCGGATCGTACATACATCGAGCCGGTCCTCCCGGAGTTCGTGGCAAAGATCATCGAGCAGGAGAAGCCGGATGCACTCCTGCCCACCATGGGCGGCCAGACAGGGCTCAATGTGGCCATGGAGCTTGCCGAGCAGGGTGTGCTGGAGAAGCACGGCGTGCGCATGATCGGAGCGGACCCGGCGAGCATCCTCAAGGCAGAGGACCGGAAGCTGTTCAAGGCGGCCATGGAAGAGATCGGGCTCAAGGTGCCGGCCAGCGGCTATGCAAAGACCCTTGAAGAGGCCAGGGAGATCGTCCGGGAGATCGGGCTGCCGGTGATCATCCGGCCGAGCTTCACACTCGGGGGCACGGGCGGAGGGACCGCCTACACCGTGGAAGAGGTTGAAGCCATCGTGAAGAAGGGACTGGAGGCCAGCCGGATCCATACGGTCCTTATCGAGCAGTCGGTGATCGGGTGGAAGGAGTACGAGCTGGAGGTGATGCGGGACCGGATGGACAACGTGGTGATCATCTGCTCCATCGAGAACTTCGACCCCATGGGCGTCCACACGGGCGACAGCATCACCGTGGCCCCGGCCCAGACCCTGACGGACCGGGAATACCAGGCCATGCGCGACGCATCCATCGACATCATCCGGGAGGTGGGCGTGGAGACAGGGGGCTCCAACATCCAGTTCGCCCTGAACCCGGCCAACGGGGAGATGCTCGTGGTGGAGATGAACCCCAGGGTCTCCAGGTCCTCTGCGCTTGCATCCAAGGCCACGGGCTTCCCCATTGCCAAGATGGCGGCCAAGCTGGCCGTGGGCTACACCCTGGACGAGATCCCCAATGACATCACCCGAGAAACACCGGCATCCTTCGAGCCCACCATCGACTACTGTGTCGTGAAGATCCCGCGGTTCACCTTTGAGAAGTTTCCCGGGGCCGACGACACGCTGGGAACGGTCATGAAGAGCGTGGGCGAGACCATGAGCATCGGCCGGACCTTCAAGGAGGCGCTCCAGAAAGGGCTCCGCGGCCTGGAAACGGGTCGAGCGGGCCTGGGCTGTGACGGCAAGGGCCGGGAAGAGGAAATCCTGGACCGGTGGAAGCAGGATCCGGCGTCCGTGAAAAAGGAGATCCTGGATCACCTGAAGCGACCGAACCCGGACAACATTTTTTTCCTTCGCTATGCGCTTCTGTGCGGTATCCCGGTGGAGGCCCTTTACGTACAGACGGGCGTGGACCCGTGGTTTCTCTGGAACATCCAGGAGATCCTCGACACAGAGGTGGAACTGCGCCAGGTTGCCGCTCAAGACCGGTCCGAAGGGGGCACGAAGGATTGTCCCTTTCCGGAGCCGCTGTTGCGGTATGCCAAGGCCGACGGCTTTTCGGACGTGCAGCTCGCCAGGATCGCGGGCACGGACGCGGCGGAGGTGCGTGCGTGGAGAAAGCGCATGGGCGTTCGGCCGGTCTACAAGCTCGTGGACACCTGTGCCGCAGAGTTCGAGGCCTACACACCCTACTACTACTCCACCTACGAGGAAGAGGATGAAGCCCGTCCGGACAGGGGGAAACGGAAGGTGGTGATCCTCGGGGGTGGGCCGAACCGGATCGGGCAGGGGATCGAGTTCGACTACTGCTGCGTGCACGCCTCCTATGCGCTCAGGGAGGAGGGGATCGTGAGCATCATGGTCAACAGCAACCCCGAGACGGTGAGCACGGACTATGACACGTCGGACAAGCTCTACTTCGAGCCCCTGACCCTGGAGGACGTGCTCCACATCGTTGAGACCGAGGAGCCGGAAGGCGTGATCGTGCAGTTCGGGGGCCAGACACCGCTGAACCTCGCCGTTCCGCTGCAGGAATGCGGGGTGAACATCCTGGGAACATCACCGGACAGCATCGACAGGGCCGAGGACCGGAAGCGGTTCAAGGCCCTTCTGGACAAGCTGGGGCTCGTGCAGCCGGACAATGGAACAGCCACCTCCTTTGAAGGGGCCCGTGTGGTGGCCAGAGAGATCGGATACCCGGTGGTGGTGCGTCCATCCTATGTGCTGGGCGGGCGGGCCATGGAGATCTGTTTCGACGAGAAGCAGCTCGAGGAGTACATGGAAAAGGCGGTGGAGGCGAGTGAGGACCACCCCATTCTCATCGACAAATACCTCGAGGATGCGGTGGAGATCGACGTGGACGCGATCTGCGACGGGAAGGACGTGGTCGTGGGCGGCATCATGGAGCACGTGGAGGAGGCAGGGGTCCATTCCGGTGACAGCGCCTGCGCCATCCCTCCGTACACCCTGAGCCAGTCCGTGATCGAAACGATCCACGAAAATACACGTGCTATGGCCCTGGAACTGAACGTAAAGGGCTTGATGAACGTCCAGTACGCGGTCAAACGTGACCGTGTCTACGTTCTGGAGGTCAACCCGAGGGCCAGTCGCACGATCCCCTTTGTGAGCAAGGCCACCGGCGTCTCCCTGGCCAAGGTGGCCACCAAGGTCATGATGGGGATGAGCCTGCAGGAGTTGGGTGTGGAGGAATCCCTGCCCGAGGGCCACATCTCGGTGAAGGAGAGCGTGTTTCCCTTTTCCCGGTTTGCCGGCGTGGATCCCATGCTGGGACCGGAGATGAAGTCCACGGGCGAGGTCATGGGCCTGGACCCTGTCTTCGGCATGGCCTTCGGCAAATCACAGCTTGCAGCGGGCCAGAGGCTGCCCCGCCAGGGGAGTGTCTTCGTCAGCCTGAAGAACAGCGACAAGAGACCCATGATCTTCATCGTGAAGAAGCTGCTTGACCTCGGGTTTCGGATCTGCGCCACGGCAGGCACGGCGCGGACCCTTCAGATCAACGGCATCCCGTCGGACGTGATCAAGAAGGTCTCCGACGGCCACCCGAATGTCGTGGACCTGATCAAGGAAGGATCGGTGGATCTCATCATCAATACGCCCAGCAGCCGCAGCCCGGAGAGGGACGAGGTGGAGATACGGTCCAGTGCGGTGGAACAGAACATCCCGCTCATCACCACCGTGTCAGGGGCCTCCGCTGCGGTGAACGCCATGGAGTTCCTGCTCAAGGAGGAGACGCGGGTGAAGGCCCTGCAGGACTACCATCGTGGCGGGCAGTCCTCTTCGTCCTGATCCAGCCCGCATATTGCGTGCCCGGGCGAAGGGGCTCCATCATCACCCGTCATGTTCCTTCGAGTTCATCCTGAGGGAGATCCAGAGTGTAATCCAGTAAAAACAAAAGGAGAGAAACAGGGCCAGCAGAAATCCACCCAAAAAGAAAGGCTCAAGATATTCGCTCAGGATCAGTTGCCAGTCCGGGTCCTTGATGATGATCTTTAGCTGAGAGAGGGCAAGTGGAGCCGTGCGGCCGTGCAGAAGGAGGCTTCCTGTCTCCAGGCCCCCAAAGATCAGGAAGGGGATGAACCACGGGAGAGAGATGAAATAACTTGCGAGAAGGACCGCCAGCTTGTTCAGCCGAAACAGGAAGGCCAGCGCAATGGCCAGCACTGTGTGAAGGCCCCAGAGTGGGCTGGCTCCCACAAAGGTTCCCAGGGCGACGGCAAAGGCAAGCTGCCTGGGGGACTTGGACTCGAGGAGAAGGGAGTACAGGGTTTCCTTGGTTTTCTTCCATCGGGAAGGCATTGAGTGGAGATCCTGTATGGGTAATTCTTGTTGCCTGTTCTTCTTCGGTTCCGGGATCACGGAACCTCATCGAGGCCTCTTCCCATGTACCGAGTACGCCCGGGTTTCTTATCCTTTCCGGGAGGAGAACGCAAGCCCACAACGGGTCCATACGGCAGTTTCCATGATACCCGAAACAAAAACACGGCAGGAAAGAGGGCTGCAACATGAATAAAAACGGATCCAAGACGGCATTCGAAGAGTCTCAGCGTTATCTTCCCGGGGGCGTGAACTCACCGGGGAGGGCGTTCGGTGCGGTGGGGGGAGAGCCGATTTTCGTGCGTGCGGGGAAGGGGGCCAGGAACGAGGATGTGGATGGGAATTCCTACATCGATTACGTGTGCTCCTGGGGACCCCTGATCCTTGGGCATGCCCACCCCGCGGTCATCAAGGCCCTGGAAGAGAGGCTCCCGCTGGGCACGAGTTTCGGCATACCCACCACGCTGGAAACGGACTTGGCTAAAAAGGTGGTGCAGGCGGTCCCGTCCATCGACAGAGTCCGGTTCGTGAGCTCGGGCACGGAAGCGGTCATGAGCGCCATCCGGCTCGCCAGGGGCTACACGGGCCGCTCCAAGATCATCAAATTTGTGGGTTGTTATCACGGACACAGCGACTCTCTGCTGGTGAAGGCCGGCTCGGGTGCCGCGACCTTTGGCAGCCCGGACAGCCCGGGCGTTCCGGAAGGCCTCACACGGGAGACCCTGGTTCTTCCGTATAACAACGCCGGGGCCGTGGAGAAGGCAATGGACGACCATGGGGACCAGATGGCAGCCGTGATTCTGGAGCCCGTGGCCGGCAACATGGGGGTCGTACCGCCCGCCGATGGCTTCCTGGAAAGCGTGCGGGAGGTCACCCGGAAACACGAGGCACTGCTGATCTTTGATGAGGTCATTACCGGCTTCAGGCTCGGTATGGGTGGTGCTCAGGCCCGTTACGGTGTTGTTCCGGATCTCACATGCCTGGGCAAGGTGGTGGGCGGAGGGCTCCCTGTGGGCGCGTTCGGAGGAAGGGACGAGATCATGAGCCGGCTCTCACCAGAGGGTGCTGTCTATCAGGCAGGAACACTGTCCGGGAACCCCCTGGCCATGCAGGCGGGCCTTGTAACACTCCAGGAGATCGGGCGAGAGGGATTCTTTCAGGAACTGAACCGGAAGGCAGAAGGGTTTATTCAAGGGCTGAAGGATGTGGTTCAGGAAGAAGGGGCTCCCGTGCAGATCCAGTCCGTGGGCTCCATGTTTACAGTCTTCTTTCAGCAGAATCCGGTGGTTGATTTCGCAACCGCCGATCAATGTGACCGGGAGCAATATGCAAGGTTTCACCAGGAATTGCTTTCCCGTGGGATCTATTGGCCCCCGAGCCAGCTCGAGACCTGCTTTGTTTCCTGGGCGCACCAAGAGGATGATCTCTCAAAGACCCTGGAAAAGGTGCGAGAGGTTTTTCGATCTGTTGGAAAATGATAAAAAACCATCAAAATCAACACCTTATGGCAATTGGCGCCCCCCACAGGTTCTTTCCATGCCTAACCTGGGGTCACGGTGAATCGAAGAACGCTTTAACCTTTTGATTTTTCTTCAGAATTCTTCTTAAAGCGCGATTTCAAAGCGTGTTTCCTTGACTTTTTACCTTCTTTTTTTTAGAATCGCATTTCTTTTAAACAGGGGAATCAAAGGGCGATCACCAAATAACCGCAACTTCCTGAAGGTTTCCGGGGAGGAAAACCATCCCGGTCAGCTCATCTGAATGGAAGCAGCTCGCTCTTTACGGAGCCCTGGCCACAGAGATGGCCTTTTCCGTTGCAGGGGGCACCGTCTTCGGCTATTTCCTGGATCGTGCTTTTCAAACCACCCCGATCTTCATGGTAGCCGGTCTCCTCGTAGGGTGTGTGGGAGGGGTGTTCACTTTTGTCAAGATCTTGAAGTTCGCAAGGTCGAAGTTCGAGGTCGAATGAGCCGTACCGGAAGATGGACCTAGAGAGCGGAGCCCGAAAGCTCAACCGGATCGAACGGCATGCCCTCCTGATCACCATCGGGTGCACCGTCCTGGCCGGAGTGTTGACCCGGTCGTGGTTCAATGCGCTGGGTCTTTTTCTGGGCGGTGTGCTGATGACAGCAAACTTTCATTTCCTCTGGAGGTTTGCACAGCGAATCTTTGAAAAGGAAAGACGGAAGAAGGCTGCGTTCCTATCCGGGATCTTCCTGTTCTTCTTTCTCTTCCTTGGGGCCGTGGCCCTTTGCGTCTTGGTGTTAAAGGTTCCGGTGATACCGTTTTTCCTGGGAACTCTTGCTCTGCTGATTGCGATATTCCTCAACGGTCTTGTGTTTGCTTGACGCCTAACACCTTCTTGGGAGACGGGACGCGATGGAGCATCCGTTCATTTGGTTTCAGATCATCCCTCAACACGAACAGTTCCAACACACCTATCATGCCCTGCTCGTTTTGTTCCTTCTGGTGCTGATTGCCTGGAGGATCCGGGTGAGCCTGAAGAAGTCTTCCGATCCCCTTGTTCCTGAAACACGCTTTTCGGTTCGGAACATCTTCGAGATCGTGGTTCAGGCCATCTACAGCCAGCTACAGGGCATCATCGGGCCGGGCGGTGAAAAGTATGCACCGCTCGTGGGCGGGCTTTTCATCTACATCCTTCTCTGCAACCTTCTCGGCATCATCCCGGGGTTCGAGCCCCCCACCGGGAACATCAACACCAATCTCGCCATGTCGCTTGTGGTCTTTCTCGTCTACAACTACTACGGATTCAAAGAGCACGGAGTGGGCTACCTCAAGCAGTTCGCAGGGCCTGTCATCTACCTGGCACCCCTGATGTTTCTGATCGAGTTGACCAGCCACCTCTTCCGTCCCCTCTCCCTGTCCGTACGTCTCTTTGGGAATATGTTCGGGGATCACACGGTCCTGAACATCTTCGCGGACCTGACCTATCTCGTCATTCCCGTGATCTTCATGGTCCTTGGGATCCTCGTGTCCCTGATACAGGCATTTGTTTTTGCCGTGCTGGCAACGGTCTACATTGCACTGGCCGTTTCACACGATCACTAATAGGTGGCAGGAGTCGGAAAAAGACTGCAGCTGTTGGAAAAGAATTCGTTCGTACAGGTATGGATGGGGAACTCACAGGAGAAGAAAGGAGCGAAAGGAATGAAACGGAAGACAGCACTACTTCGTATGGCGATGCTCGTAGGTCTCGTGACCTTGGCGCTGCCTGCGCTCGCCTTGGCGCAGGAGCATGGTGAGGCAGAAGGCGCAGGCTTTTTGAAGGAATTCGGCCTTGCAATCGGTGCCGGCCTGGGCCTGGGACTCGCGGCGTTTGGTGGCGGTATGGGCCAGGGCAGGACTGCGGCTGCAGCCCTCGAGGGCATTGCACGCAATCCCGGTGCCTCGGACAAGATGTTCGTACCGATGATTATCGGACTGGCGCTCATCGAGTCCCTGGTGATTTACACATTTCTCATTTCGATCTTTCTGTGGATGAAGATCTAGTTTCCTCCGTCCGCATACTCGGAAGAAGCCGACAGGGAATGCGCTCCCTGTTCTGGTGTGGAACGAGGGATCGGCCGGTCCACTCGTTCGACTCGCATTCAGTCTTCGGATCGTTCCCTGATGAATAAAAAAGGGGGGGGAGGTCGTCTCCTCCCCCTTTTTTTGATAGATTCATCCGAGAAATCCACGGGCAACAACGGCGGGGGCAAGGAATGAGATCCTTTCGAACCGGCTCGCATGCAGCGGTCCTATGCGTAGGCTTGCTGATTCTGTTTCTCCTCCCGCTTCAGGGGTGCAATGGGGAGGATGGCGCGGATGGGGACCAGGAGGGTGCGTACACCATGCTCGATCTGGCCCGGCAGGTTGCAGACACCTGGATCCAGTCGGTGAAGCCGGAGCAGAACGACTGGAGCTGGGGAGACGGGGTGCTCATGTTCGGCTTCAGCCAACTGGCCGCCCGCACGGGCCTTCCCCGTTACTGGAACTACATGCAGGCGTGGATGGAGCACCACATCCACCAGGGATATTTTTTCGCTTTCAGCGACAACTGTCCTCCCGGTATCGCAGCGGTTCGACTCTTCGAACGGACCGGGGATGACAGGTATCAGGAAATGATGGAGCAGGTCTGGCATTACCTGCAGCACGTGGCCGCCCGCACCTCGGACGGCGGCCTGAATCACATGGGCTTTATCACGGGAAAACAGCTCTGGGTGGACTCCCTGTTCATGTTCGGGATCGTGCTCAACGAGATGTCGCGCGTGGAGCAAAATCCCGTATACCACGATGAACTGATCCACCAGATCCGCATCTTTGCCTCCCACCTCCGCGATGAAGGGGTACCCGGAACCGGGCTGTTCCGTCACATGTGGGACGACCGGACAAAAGAGGTGACCCCGGAGGAGCTCACCTTCTGGGCCCGTGGCAATGCATGGGTTTTTGCCATGCTGGTGGAACTGCTGAGCACCCTGCCTCAGGGGGATCCTCGTGCGGATGAACCCCTTGCCATCTTCACCGGAATGGCCGAGACACTGGCCGCTCATCAGGATGCCACCACAGGGCTCTGGCACACCGTGTTGCGGGATCCGGACACCTATCTGGAGACCTCCGCAGCGGCCCTTTTCGCCTATGCTTTTCACAAGGGGATGCGTACGGGCATCCTGGATGAGGGATACGAGGACGTGGTCCAGAGGGCCATGGCCGGTCTCCAGACCCGGCTTTTCCGGGGCTGTGAGGGGGGGGTGATCGTTTCCGGAACCTCCCACGGCACCTCTCCCGGTGACCGTGACTATTATGCAGGCGTAACCATGGGCGACCAGGTCCCTTACGGCGTGGGTGCCATGCTTCTGGCCGCGGTGGAGGTGGGGGGCTGGCCGGCCGTGGAGACCTTTCCTCAAAGAGAGGGGTGTCCGGACCTTCCCGAAGACCCGCAGGCCCCGGAGGATTTCCTTGCAAGGGCGGTCTACCGCCTGGGAAAAGCCGACCTGGAGGGGGCCCGGGAGGACTTCAAGACGCTCTCCGCCCTTGCACCCCAAAAAGGAGAAGGGCCCTTTGGCGATGCGTTCATCGAGACCGTTTTCACGGCCTTTGAGATCTACGACGCATTCACCCGGTTCACCATCGGTGAAATCGATTTTTCCGGATTTCAGGAAGTGATCCGGTCCGAGATCCTGCCGAGCCTGGATGAGATTCAGGACAAGATGACCCTGGCCCAACAGGACCAGGACCTGTCCCTGGACATACCCGTTCTTCAGATCAACAGGCGGGGTATGTACACCCCCTTCAATGGCCTGTATTTCGACACCGGGGCGGCAGGCGATGTTCTCCTGCTTCTCGTCCTGATCGAAGCAGTGCTGGGCATCATTGCCTGACCAGCAAACCGCCTCTTTCGGGCTTGCCCGGATATTGCATGAAGCCTTCCACTGCTCTCGTAACGAAGTTTCAAGCCATATCCGGGTAAGCCGGCAATCCTCTGTCGTGAAGAGCGGCTAGAAAGGCTGATGGAATGGAAGAGATTGTGGATGTCGTTGTTGTGGGTGGCGGCATCATCGGCTGCTCCGTGGCCCTGGAGCTTGTCTCCAGGAAGACCTTTGGCGAGGTGTTCCTGCTTGAGCGGGGCCACTTTCTCGGAGACGGGACGAGCACACGGAACAGCTACATCATCCATGCGGGAATCTATTACCCGGAGGATTCCCTGAAGGCGAGGTTCTGTGTCGAAGGAAACCGGGAAACCTATGCCTTCTGTAAGAAACACCGAATCCCCTTCCTGAGAACCGGCAAGGTCATCGTGGCCCCGGAGCAGAAGGATGTGCCAAAGCTCGAGCAGCTTTTGGAACAGGGACAGAAGAACCACGTCCCAGGGCTCCGGATCCTGGACAGGAGGGAGCTGAAGGAGGTGGAACCCGAGATCGAGGCCTTTGCCGCGCTCCACTCTCCAACCACAGGGGTTTTCGATGTTGCACAGTGGTTTCGCGTTGTGGAAGGGCTCCTTTATGAAAAGGGGGCCCAGGTCCTGAAGAAGACGCCCGTGAAGGGCCTGTCTTCCACAGGGGATGGGATCGTTGTGGAGACGGCCTCGCGGGGAGGCGTGACCGCCCGGTTCGTTGTGAATGCCGCAGGGCTTTACGCGGATCAGGTGGGAAACCTCCTTGGTAACCGGTTTCGCATCTTCCCGATCCGGGGAGACTATTTTACGGTGGGCGGAAAGAAAGCGGCCCTGGTTCGGGGGGCGGTCTACCCCACGCCCGGATCCCTGGGGCTGGGGATCCACCTGACCCGCCTGTGTGACGGAACCCTGCTGGTGGGACCGGATGCGAGGCGCGTGGAGAGCAAGGAGGACTACAAGCCCCTGCCGGTGATGAAACCGGACGGCGATCTTGACACCGGCTCCCAGGACTTCCTCTGCTTCTTCAGCGAGGCGAAGAGCTACTTCCCGTCTCTTGAGGAGGGCGACCTCAGGCTTGCCCACACCGGGATCCGGCCTTCCTTGAAGTCGCCAGGGGAGGAAGGGTTCCATGATTTTCACATTCAGTGGGATCCGGGTCACGACCAGGTGATCCACCTCGTGGGCATCGATTCGCCCGGGCTGACAAGTGCCCCTGCCATTGCCCGCCATGTAGCCGATATGCTGGCAGAAAGAGCCTCAGGCGGTTGAAAAACAACTGCCTGCTATGCGTTCCCGCGGAGGTGGAGGCGGTAGGTGCAGCAGTCATCACCCCGGGAAAGGGTGGAGAGGATCTCGAATTCGATTCCCTGATCCGGAAAGGCCGAAGCCAGCGCCTCCCGGCCCATGGTGAGCCCGAGGCGCGTACAGAAGGTGGGGCGGCCTGAAAGCCGGTGCAGGAACGGGCATTCAGGGACCTTGCGAAGCACGGTCCGGTCATCCACGATCTCCCAGTCGCCCCGCACGCCCACCCATCCCTCACAGCGATCCACCAGGTCCATGGCGGCTGAAAGCGGGTGCGTCCCCTTTGGGGAAAGGGAGGATCTCAGGATCCTGCCTGCGGCACGGGAGAGGGTTTGTGTTGTCCTGTCCAGAGGGTCCCAGATCCCCTCTCCCAGGAACCGGTCCGCCAGGTTGATGGGCCCAAGCACGAAACGGCTGAACAGGCCAGCGGACACCTTCTCGAGCATTCTGCCTGCATTCATGATTCTGAACCTCCAGTACCGATCCCGATCCCGGTTTTCTTCCGGCTGCCTATCCCCTCCATGAACGCCCGCCATCGAAAGGCGAGGAGCACGACTCCCAGGGCAAAGAAGGCGAGCGCAAAGATCTGGCTCGTGTTGAGCGGCTGGGAGAAGAGCGTGAGCGATGTGTGCATCTTCAGGTGCGAGGCCCTGAGAAACTCCAGGAGAAACCGCTGTGTGCCGAGGTAGAGGAGGAACACGATGACCAGCTCCCCCTCAAAGTGCTTCCTCTTTCGCAACACCCACAGAATGGCGAAAAGGAGGAGGGCCGCGGCTGCCGCGTAGAGCTGCGTGGGGTGAACGCTTACCTCCATGTTCTGGATCAGCTTGGTGGTAAGGCCTGCGAAAAGAAAGTCCTCCCCGCACGGCTGGCCGCTGCAGCATCCACGGCCCAGGCATCCGAGCCTGAAGAAGACCAGGCTCAGGGTTGCGGCAGGGGCCAGTGCATCGGCAATCTGCCACGGGCTGCGTCTCGAGATCCATGACACGAGAAGGAGGGCGAGTCCCGCACCCACCATCCCGCCGTGAATGGTCAGCCCCCGGTTCCAGAAGTTGAAGAGCCCCCGTGAATCGGTCAGGTACCGAGCCAGGTGCAGGAGTACGTGATAGGCATGGGCACCAACGTGCGTAAAGAAAACCAGAAAGACAAGGGCCCCAAGGGCGTGAAGAGCATGGAACTCGATCCTTCTCAGCTCCCTGTAACTCAACGCTGCGGCAACCAGGATTCCCACCACGTGGGAGACCGTGTAGGTGGTCAGGTTCCAGGGTCCTATATCGATGCGGGGATACACGGATAGAGGTCTCCAAAATAGTCCAGGATGCCAGAAGAGAAAACGAGGGAACCATGCGCGAAAGCTAATCGTAAAAGGTCATGTTAAGCCGCAACGTACGTTTCTCACGGATTTCTTGATTCTTTCCAAGCATTCTCCGGGCAGGCGGGAAAAAAAGCAAAGGCCGGGGGCTCAGCCCCCGGCCTTTGCTTTTCGAGTTTGTTGTTATGTTGCAAATACGGTGTTCAGAACCCGTTCCTGCATCGGGGCTTCCTTAGAAACAGCCTCCGCAGTCGTCGGGCTCGCAGTCGTCACCTACGCCGTTGCCGTCCGAGTCGCCCTGACCGGCGTTGGAGACATACGGGCAGTTGTCTGCATAGTCCGCTACGCCGTCGCTGTCGCGGTCGGCGCATGTGGGGCTGCCCCCTGCACCGTTAACTACGCCCAGGAGATTCAGGCGCATACCGGTGGTGACTTTCCCGTCCATCGCGGTGGTGTAATCGCCTGTACACAGGACGACCTCGAGCAGCTCCGCAACGCTGAGGGTGTCATCCACAGCGAGCGCCAGGGCAGCGGCACCGGCCACGTGCGGGCACGCCATGCTGGTTCCGCTGATTGTGCGGGTACCACCGCCGGAATCGGTGCTCTTGATACTGGAACCGGGCGCACCGATGTCCACCGTGGAGGCCCCGTAATTGGAGAAACTGGACATGGAGTCCGTGCTTGTGGTGGAGGCCACTGAAATGATCCCGTCGATGTTGTAGGCGGAAGGATAGGCGCCTGCGCCGAAGCAGTCATTGTCGTTGCTGTCGTTTCCTGCTGCATTCACCCAGAGGATGCCTGCATTGACTGCAGCCTGGATGGCGGTTTCCAACGCGGCTGAATAGCCGCCGCCGCCCCAGGAGTTGCTGGAGACGCGGATGTCGGCCGAACCGGCAGCGTTCGTATCAATGATGTAGTCTATGCACTCGATGGCATCGGCAGAGGACCCGGATCCAGCCGAATTCAGGAACTTGCAGCCCACGAGGGAGGTGGTCCAGTTGACACCGGCCACGTTAATGCCGTTGTTCGTCACCGCACCAATGGTACCGGAACAGTGCGTGCCGTGATAGTGGTCGTCATCCGGGTTTCCGGAGTTGGAGATGGCATTCCAGCCGTTGATGTCGTCCACGTATCCGTTGCTGTCGTCATCCACACCCGGGCTTCCGGCAGCCTCAGCCGCGTTGACCCACACGTTGGCCACAAGGTCTGGGTGGTCTACATCGATTCCGGTGTCGATCACGTTGACCTGGATGTTGGCATCACCGGTTGCAACGTCCCACGCGTCAAA
>CAZSUQ010000019.1:0-19643 GCA_964609935.1 uncultured Thermodesulfobacteriota bacterium
GCGGTTTTATAACTCCCGCAAGTTACGGGCTGGCAAAGGAGATTTTATGGAAAAACGAACGGAAGGGACCACCTTTAACGATTTGCTCGAGCTTGTCAGGAGACTGCGAGGCCCTGAGGGTTGCCCCTGGGACCGGGAGCAGGAAATTCAAGATCTCAAATCCTACCTGCTCGAAGAGTGCTACGAGGTGCTGGAGGCCGTCAACAGCACATCCTTTGAAAAGCTTCAAGAAGAGCTCGGGGACCTTCTCTTTCAGGTGGCCTTCATGGTGGAGCTGGCAGAGGAAAGAAAGGCCTTCAGCCTCCAGGACGTCCTTCAGGGGATTCATGCGAAGATGATTCGACGCCATCCCCACGTCTTTGGAGACAAGTCTGTCCAGGATGCGGATGCCGTCAGGGATAACTGGTTCAAGATCAAGCAGGCCGAGGGGACCACGCCCGCCTCCCTGCTCGGTTCCGTACCGAGGCACCTTCCGGCCCTTCAAAGGGCCTACCGGCTGAGTCAACGGGCATCCCAGGCCGGGCTGGACTGGACGGGCCCGGAGCCGGTACTGGAAAAGGTGCGGGAGGAGATCAGGGAACTGGAAGACGCCCTCCAGGATCCACAGGATCACAAGATCCAGGAGGAGATCGGCGACATCCTCTTCACCCTGGCCAACCTGGCCCGCCACCTGAAACTGAATCCCGAGGAGACGCTTCAGGAAAGCAACCGGAAATTCCTCGAGCGCTTTCAACGCCTGGAGCAGCGCGCCGTCCGTGAAGGTCGCTGCCTTGAAGACCTGTCACCTGAGGAGATGGATTGCTGGTGGGAGGAGATCAAGGAGACGAGCGGCGACGCAGGATCCCGGCCAAGGTCCTGACCTCCCGAACCTTGCAGAGGATACAAACCAGGACATAGGCAACGGCTCCTGCGCTCACATAGAGTGTGAGTTGGAGGCACCTGGTTACAAGGGGGGCGTCCGGTACCCATTGCACTCCCTGCATGACCAGCCAGAGACAGAGTCCCATCCCCAGAGAGGCCAGGCTCACCTTGATCCCCGTATCCTTGACCCATCCAAGCCCCCAGGCTCCAACCTTCCGCTTGTAAAAGTAGAAAAGAAGGCCCGCGTTCAGGAGGGAGGAGAGGGAATTCGCCAGCGCCAGTCCTGCGTGAAGCATGGGGCCCATCAGGACCAGGCAGAGGATCACGTTGGCCACAAAGGCCACCAGCGAGAGCTTCACCGGCGTGGCGGTGTCCTGAAGGGAATAAAAGGCCGCCACCAGGATTCGTGCCACGGCAATGGGCCAGAGCCCCAGACAGTAGTAGAGAAGCGCCTCCGCAGTCCGAAGCGTTGTTTCCGCACCAAAGGCCCCCCGCTGGAACAGGACCTGGATGATGGGCACGCGCAGCATGATCAGGCCCACCATGGCGGGCAGACAGATAAAGGTCACCAGGCGCAGCGTGTCGTCCGTGATCTGCTGGAAGCGGCCCACATCGTTCCTGGAGGATTCCCTGCTCAGGATCGGAAAGGCGGCCGTGGCCAGGGCCACCCCGAAGACCCCCAGGGGGAACTCCAGGAGCCGGCTTGCATACCACAGGTACGAGATGCTCCCCTCCGGCAGAAAGGATGCGATCAGCGTGCTGACAAAGATATTCAGCTGATAGACCGCCGCACCAAAGGCGGCCGGAAGGAAGAGCCGACCGATCCTTGCCACTGCCGGGTCACGCAGGGAAAAGCGAAAACGGATGCGGACCTTCATTTTCGCCAGAGCAGGGACCTGGAGCAGGAGTTGAAAGAACCCTCCGAGAAGGACGCCCACGGCAAGGCCGAAGATGGGAGGGTCAAACCAGCGGGAAAGGAGCAGGGCGCCGGTGATCATGAAGATGTTCAGCAGGATGGGGGAAGCCGCGGGTGCGGCGAAGTGCCCCTTTGCATTCAGGGTGCCCATGCAGAGGGCCACCAGGGAGATGAAAAAGATGTAGGGGAACATGATCCGGTTCAGGGACACGGCCAGCTCAAACTTCTCGGGAAGGTCCGTGAAGCCCGGGGCAAAGATCGTGATGACCCAGGGGGAAAGGAGGATGCCGGCCAGTGTGAGGAGCGCCAGGGCCATGGCGAGAAGGGTGAAGGTGATGTTCACCACCCGCTGCGCATCCTCTTCGGACCGTGTCTCCAGGTATTCCACGTAGACGGGCAGAAAAGCGGCTGTGAGCGCACCTTCGGCCACGAGCCTCCGCAGAAGGTTCGGGATGCGGAAGGCAACGAAGAATGCGTCCGCATGGGAAGCGGCACCGAACAGGGAAGCCACCACCATGTCCCTGACAAGACCCAGGATCCGGCTCAGAAAGGTGAAGAAGGCCACGATTCCAGCCGGTCTTGCCACGCCACCACGCGATTCAGCCATCCGGCGCCTTTCCTTCTCTCCCTGTTGACGTCCCTGCAGAGAACCTGTCAATGCACGGTTCTTTATCCCCCGCGTCTCCCTGTCAGGACCTTCCTGTACACGGCCAGCGTCTTTCTTGCAGTGGTCTCCCAGCTGAACCTCTTTGCCTGACGAATCCCTTTTTCCCTCATCTCCGCAGCCAGGTCATCCCGGTCGAGAACCGCACGTACGGCCTCGAACAGAGCCTTGGGGTCCCCTTCATCGATGAGGATGCCGGCGTCACCCAGGACCTCCGGAAGCGAGGAGTTGTCGTAAGCAATGGTGGGGGTCCCGCAGGTCATGGCTTCCAGGGGAGGCATGCCAAAGCCCTCATAGATGGAAGGATATACGAAACAGGTGGCCCCGTTGTAAAGCAACGGGAGTTCGTCATGATCCAGATGGCCGGGGAAGAACACGCCGGCCTCCTGTGCTCCCTGTCCCATTTCCCTCATGATTTCGTCGGAGTAGGCCCCAGGCTTTCCGGCCAGGACAAGGGCGTACCGGTCATACCCGCTACGTCGAAGATCCCTGTAGACCTCCACGAGCTGCATCACATTCTTCCGGGGGTCCTTCTTGGTGAATCCACCGGTGTACAGGATATAGGGCTGCTCGATCCCATGCCTTTGAAGGGCGTCCTTCACGCGGGAAGCGTCCTTCTCGGGTCGAAATCGCTCGTCCGCAGCAAACGGGGTGACCGTGATCCTCTCCATGGGAATCCCCAGGTGTCGATGAACGTCCTTCCGGGCAGACGCGGACGGCGTGAGGATGTGGTCCGCCTTTCGGGCAAACCGGTACAGCATCCTGTGTTTGAACCCGGTCTGCATGTACTGCTCCGGAAAGATCAGGGGAATCAGGTCCAGGATGGTGAGAACCGAGGCACAGGGGAGGCGGCGGCAGTGATAATAGATGGAAGGGGCATGATAGAGGTCTGCCCGGACCCTGCGCAGGTCCAGGGGCGTCAGCACCTGATCCAGGAACGGTGAGATCCTCTGATCCTGTTCGTAGAATCTCCGGATGGAAACAGGTGAGAAGTTCTCCGGACAGGGCAGTGCCTCCAGGGGCTGTCCCCCTCGTTGAAGCAGCACGTATTGATTGGTAGGGTCCTGATCCATCAAGTGGCGTATCAGGTTGTAGCAGTAGACCCCGGTTCCCTGGTAACGCGAACTCATCTGGAGCGGGCGGGCATCCAGGGCCAATCGACCGACTTCCAATGCTTCCGCATTCTTCGCTTGACCGCTCCCCCTGCTCAATGGCCCTCTCCCTCCGAACGGTTTCACCGCCCCCGGCCCGGTTCATCCGGGGCAGGGATTCCGGCCCTTCTTCGCAACCGCGGATCGCTTCAACCGAATCATCCTCCAGGGCGATTGACAAGGAAGGCGCCGGGCGGTTATTATACGTTGTTTATTTGAAAAGCGAATTTCGTAACACCTATTCCATTTTCTCTTTTCCTGCAAGAAGGAGAACCCTGTTGGCGCATCACAAATCGGCAAAGAAACGAATCCGCCAGAACGAAAAGAAGAGGCTGCAGAACCGGCACCACCGCACCACCATGCGTTCGGTTGTGAAGAGGTTCGAACAGGCAATCGAAGAGAAAAAGACCGATGAAGCGAAAGCGCTTTTGAAGGACACGGTTTCCATTATCGATCGAGCCGTCTCAAAGGGCGTGATCCACAAGAACACGGCCTCCAGGAGCGTGTCGCGCTTGTCGAAGAAGGTCCCGCGCGCCTAGCCCGTGGATTGCTCTCATCCCGCCTTCCTGAATTCGCCCCCCTTTGCCACCCGAATGAACGCCTTGCACGCTTCCTCCAGGTGCCACCGGGAATCGAGCGCGCTCCCCATCTTGAGCTTAATCTCCGTCTCGTGCAGGCAGAGGAACATCTGGGCCAGAGACGCCCTCACCATCCTCCTGGCCGCGGCGTGATAGGAATCGACCTTGAAGGGCAGGATCTTCGAGGAAACGCATGCGTCCTTTACGGTTTGCCCGGCAGCCAGGGCAGCCTGAAGGCCCCATAGCTTGCGTGCCTCCCAGGCCATGCGGCTCAAAAGAAGCGGGGGGTACGTTCCCTGACCGAGAAAACGGCCGAGCAACTCCATGGCCTCCTGTCCTTTTCCCTCGATCAATGCGTCCGTGAACAGGTAGCCCTGTTCCGGGGGGATGTCTGCAAAGAGAAACGGCATGGGATCGTCCAGCCCCTTCGATTCTCCTCCCTCCAGGTAGAGTCTCATGATGTCCAGCTGGTTCTCCAGCACCTCCAGGGAGACATCGCCCCCGGCCAGCAGCCCGTCCATCCATGAGGCCGAATCTCCCGGAGAGAAGCCCTTTTCCCTGGCAAGATCCCTTAGCCAGGCCTTGCGGGGGGATGCTTTCAGCCAGGGGAATCCACGACAGGCTACGGACCGGTTCTTCTGAAGGGTCTTGAAGGGTTCCCTCTTCGGCAGTTCCTCCCCGGCCACGAGGACCATACAGGTGAAAGGGGATGGGTCCTCTGCATACTCCAGCAGCGCCTTGCCAAAGGCATCCTTGATCTTCTCTGCTTCATAAACCAGGATGAGCTGGGTCCGATCAAAGAAGGGCATGGTTCCGGCAAGGCCCAGGAGCTCCTCCTCGTTCGTCTCCGATGCATAGAGCACGTGATAGAGGAGCTCGTTCATGTCAGGGGAGTCAAGGACCTTTTGCTTGAGGATCCCCACCGCCCTGCGAATGAAAAACCGCTCCTTGCCGTAAAGGAGGTAGACAGGGCTCACGGGTCCCTCCACCAGCTGCCGGAGGACCTGCCCCTCCTTGGGGCCTTTCTGCTTTGCTCTCGGAGCCATGGTGTTCACCCCTCAGAATGGTTCGAGCCCGAGCAACAGCTGGTCCATCATGCGCTCGGACATCCTCCACGAGAGTTTTTTCAGCGCTTCGTACCGGTTATTCTGAAGCAGCATCGGATCCGAGCTGGCATAGAAGCGTCCCTCCCCCTCCACCTCACCGGAATCCCAGAGCGTCTTCCCGTCACTTCGTCGCACAAGGGAAGTGGACAGGACCACCCGTATGCCGTATTCCAGGGCAAGGAACTCCGTGTCCACGGCAACCGGAAAGGTGCTCACAGAGAGCACGGAACCCTTGAACACGGCATCCGCTTCGCGTCCCGGACGAAGCCGGATACAGGGGATCGCCTGGAGCCGCTCACGGAAGGCCTCGGTGAAGAGGTCCCCGGCCCGCAGTGCAAAGGAATGGTTCTGAAAAAGGGGGACACTTACATGGCGGACAGGATCAAGGGCCTTGCAGGGGACACTCCCCAGACGGTACCCACAGGAAGCCGCCATGAGAAAAATAACCGCAAGGGTCGGGACCAGACGTGTATGCCTCTGAGGGCAGTATCGAAACCAGAGCACGTTTTCAAACCACGATGTTCACAAGCTTCTTGGGAACGTGAATGACCTTTTTGGGTTCCTTCCCTTCAAGATACTTCCTAACCTTGTCCTCTTCCAGTGCCTGCTGCTCCACGTCCTCCCGGGGTGCATCTGCCGGGACCTGGATCCTGGCCCTGACCTTTCCGTTCACCTGGACAACAATGGTGATTTCTTCCTTCTGGAGGTAGGCCTCGGTGTGGGAAGGCCAGACCTCGTGGAACAGAAAGGTGGAGCCGCCCAGGGTTGCCCAGAGCTCGTCCGAGATGTGGGGTGCAAACGGGGAAAGGAGCGTCAGCACGGTCTCAATGGCCCTGCGCAGTATGCCCGGACCGTCGCGCTGCTGCCTGAAATGTTCCAGTTCGGCCTGGTACAGCATGTTGACAAGTTCCATGATGGCACTCACCGCGGTGTTCAGGTGCTGGCGCTCCTCGATGTCCCGGGTCACCCTCCAGATGGTTTCATGGACCTTCCGGTAGAGCCCTGCCGATTCCGGGTCCTGTGGGACAGGCCCGCCATAGGCGTCCACTCCCTTCAGGTCTTCCTCCCAGTCTCGCACCCACCGCCAGACCCGGTGCAGGAACCTGGAAGCCCCCTCGATCCCCTTCTCGTTCCACTCCAGGTCCCTCTCCGGCGGGGAAGCAAAGATGCTGAACAGCCGCGTCGTGTCCGCCCCATAGCGCTGGATCATCTCGTCGGGATCCACCACATTGCCCTTGGACTTGGACATCTTGGCACCGTCCTTGATCACCATGCCCTGGGTCAGGAGCCGCTGGAAGGGCTCTCCCACCTCGAAGAGGCCGAAGTCCCTGAGCACCTTGGTGTAGAACCTGGAGTAGAGAAGGTGCAGAACCGCGTGCTCGATCCCCCCGATGTACTGATCCACCGGCATCCAGTACCGGACCTGGTCCGGGTGGAACATGCCCTTGTGAAAGTCCGGGGATGCGTAACGGTCGAAATACCATGAAGACTCCACAAAGGTGTCCATGGTATCGGTTTCTCTCCGTGCAGGCACCTTGCATTTAGGGCAGGACGCCTTGACGAATGCTTCATGGGCCTCCAGGGGAGACCCTTTTGCCTGAAAATCCACGTCCAGGGGCAGGGTGACGGGCAGATCTTCCTCCGGTACGGGCTGGATGCCGCATTTGTTGCAGTAGATCACCGGGATGGGCGCGCCCCAGTATCTCTGACGCGAGATGCACCAGTCCCGAAGCCTGTACTGGACCGTGGCCTTGCCGAGCCCCTCCTTCTCAAGATGCAGGGCAATGGCCTCCCTGGCCGGCGCCGAGTCCTTTCCGCTGAACGCACCGGAATCCACCAGGACCCCGTCTTCCTCAAAGGCGGCTTCCAGGGTCTCCGAGCTCAGGGGATCGGCATCCTTGGGCTGGATGACCACCTTGATGGGGAGATCGTATTGCCTGGCGAACTCAAAATCCCGTTGATCGTGGGCCGGCACGGCCATGACCGCTCCGGTGCCGTATTCCAGGAGAACGAAGTTGGCCACAAAGATGGGCATCTCCCAGCCGGTCATGGGGTTCCGGCAGGATGCCCCTGTAAAAACCCCTTCCTTCTCGAAGTCGGCGGCAACCCGCTTCTGCTTGTCCTGTCGCTTCACCCGCTCGATGAAGTCCCGCACCGCCCCCTCCTGCGGGGTTCCTGCGGTGAGTTCGAGCGCAAGGGGGTGCTCAGGGGCAAGGCTCATGAAGGTGGCCCCGAACAGGGTGTCCTGACGCGTGGTAAAGACCCTGATGGCGCCCTCCCGGTCCGAGAAGGGGAAGAGGATCTCCGCCCCGTGACTCTTGCCGATCCAGTTTCGCTGCATGGTGAGCACGCGCTCCGGCCACCCCTCCAGATCGTCGCATGCCTGCAGGAGTTCCTCGGCATATTCCGTGATCCGGAAGAACCACTGCTCCAGCTCCTTGGTCTCCACCTCCTGGTCGCAGCGCCAGCAGCATCCGCCCTCCACCTGCTCGTTGGCCAGCACGGTCTGGCACTGGTTGCACCAGTTCACATCCGAGCTCTTCCTGTAGGCGAGCCCCTTTTCCAGCATGCGGATGAACAACAGCTGTTCCCACCGGTAGTATTCGGGTTTGCTCGTGTTGATCTCCCGCTCCCAGTCATAGCTGAACCCCATCCGCTTCAGCTGTCTCTTCATCCTCCGGATGTTCTCCTCGGTATTCTCCCCCGGGTGCACCCCTTTCTCGATGGCGGCATTCTCGGCCGGCATGCCAAAGGCATCCCACCCCATGGGGTGCAGTACGTTCCATCCCCTCATCCTGCGGAAACGCGCCATCACGTCCCCGATGGAGTAGTTGCGCACGTGTCCCATGTGGAGGTTGCCGCTCGGATAGGGAAACATCTCCAGCAAATAGTACTTCGGTCTGTCCGGATCCTCGGAGACACGGAACAGGCCCTGCTCATCCCAGCGGGCCTGCCACTTCTCTTCCACCTCATGCGGATCGTACTTCTGTCCCACCTTCTTCACCCGATTCCTTTTTGCTTGTACGGTTGTCGTTTTTCCTCCGGGTTTCGATTCGGACAGTAATAGCACATGGACAAGACGAATCGCAAGAAATCCTGTTCTGTCAAGAACGCCTCTTTGACATCCTCTTATCCTTTTTCTAGTCTGGCTTTCCAGGATGCTTACCAAGAAAAAAAGGTGCCGGATCCTCGTCCGGCTCATTGCGATCCTTTCCCTTGCGGCCGCGGTCGTGGAAGCCGAACCCCTTCCGCACGACCGAACCCCGTTCCACTCCCGGGCCCGGGAATCGGTGAACATCTCGGTGGACACCACGCATCCCGTGGGCAAGGTCAGCCCGCTCGTCTTTGGAACCAACATCTCCCACCCGGGCCGGGTCAACGGCATTCCGGACCGGATCTCCTCGGAATCGGAATACCATCGGGCCATGGAAAAATGGTACGGCTACCTGCCCGTGGTGAACAGGCTCGCACCCACGATCCTTCGGTTCCCGGGCGGGCTCAATGCCAACGAGTACATCTGGACCCGTGCCATCGGTCCGGCCATGGAACGCCGCCGGATGTCGAGCAACCCGAACTCCCCCCACCCCCTCATCGGAACCGACGAGTTTCTCCTGTTCTGCGAGGAGCTGGGAGCCGAGGCCATGATCACGGTGAACATCAACAGGGCCTCCGGGGACTCCATGATCAAGCTGGCGGCCTTTACCGAACCGGTTTACAGGAAGAACGCGTCCATTGCCGCGGACTGGGTGGAGTACTGCAATGCACCGGACAACGGCTCCAACCCGAGGGGAGGCGTGGACTGGGCCGCGGCCCGGGCAAGAAACGGGCACCGGGCCCCTTACAGCGTGAAGTACTGGGAACTGGGCAACGAACTCCAGACCATCCCCCTGAGCTGGTATGCAAAGGCGGTACGGATCTTCTCAAAGGAGATGAAGGCCGTGGACCCCACCATCCGGGTGGGTGTGGTGGCCCCCCTATGGGGATGGCCCGAGGAGAAGGTCCGTTCGTGGTTCCAGCGCATCGGAAGGGACGACACGAACGATGTGGACTTCTGGATCCACCACTCCTATTCGCCAGGCACGTCCGGGAAGGTCCGTGGATTCTCGCTGCACGGAAAGGGTGCATCCATCACGGCTCCGTTCCAGCTCCCGGAGGAAGACGAGGTGGAGATCCTCCTCGAGTCCATGACGAACAGGGGCAAGGCGCACGTCAGGGTGTCCGTGCCCAAGGCCGGTGCAGAGGGTGTCCGGAGCATCGGAAAGCGGCAGAAGGAGATCTCTCTCAAGGCCCGCCTGGACCAAGGGCCCCACACCCTGCAGCTGGAGCTTCTTGACGGGGGCCCTGTCCTCTTTCACCACACCGCCCGATGGACAAGCCGAAGGGGCGGCCAGGGAACCGTGGACTTGAGGAACAGCCCCGAGCTTCATGAACTCATCGTGTCGGGTGCCCTGGTGTCCGGCAGCAGGTGGTGGACCCCGGAGGAACGGGGGGACATGCCTCTGTACATAACGGAATACAACTCCCTGTGCGAGCCCTTCAGGGGCGTTCCGCACCGGGGATTCGCCCACAGCCTGAGGGATGCTCTCAACCTGGGGATGTACGTGCAGTCCTTTCTCCGGCTCAACATACCTGTTGCCACGCAATGGCTCCTTTACGGGGACATGCAGGGCTTCGGACTCATCGAGGGCGTGGCCAGGGATCCCAGCCACGGGGGGGAGCTGGGCCGCCCGGACCCGCATCCCAGGCCCGGGTTCTACATGCTCAAGCTCTACAGGGATCACCTCCAGGGTGACCTGCTCTCCGTGGAGGTGGAGTCCCCTGGCTACCACGTGGGCCCACCCGGTCCCTATGCTGCCCTGGGAAGGGTGAACCACGTGAGCCTGGACCTCCCCTGGATACAGGCTGTGGCCGCAAGGAAGCAGGACGGGAAACGGGTTTGCATCGTGGTGGAGAACCTCCACCCGCAGCAGGCCTTTACAGGGGTGATCGATCTGAAGGGCTTTTCTCCGGACCCTCGGGCAGAGCGATACGTGATGGACGGAAGGCACCCCTGGTGGAACAACGAACCGGAATCCTGCCCGCAGGGAGACTGTGTGTCCATTCGGAAAAACTCGCTCTCCGTGCCCGGTTCTCGGTTCAACTGTTCGTTCCCGGCACACTCTGCAACGGCACTGGTCTTCTTTCGTCAAGGGATTGAAAGGGAAGAGACGAGGCCTCCCGGGAACCTGCGTGCAAGGATGGAGGGCCCGGGTTTCCGCCTCGCCTGGGACACCCCGGCAGGGGACTCTCCCAGGGGATATCGTCTCTACCGGTCCCGGTTCTCCTCCGGACCCTTTCGCAACGCTGTCCAGACACTTCCCGGGGATCGAACCGCAACAACGGATACCCCCCCGGACAGGGGTGTTGATTACACGTATGGGCTCCGTTCCATCAACGCGCTGGGAAGGGAAGGCCCTTTTTCGAACCGGGTGACCCTCCCCCTTGGAGGAACGGCGAGTCCACCCTGAAGATGAAGCAGCCGGTTTGCCTGTAAACCGCCTGCTGATTGCAGGAGCGGATCCATGAAGCTCAGCCTTCTGGGTTATTACGGATACGGGAACTTCGGTGACGACTGGATCCTGGCCTCTCTTCTGCACGGCCTGGAGAGGATGCCTTCCGTCTCCCGGGTGAACGTGCTGGTTCGCGACGACACCTATTCCAATCAACCCCACTTCAACCCGGGCAAGGCTCGATACCTTCCCACCCGCCGCTTCAGGGACAAGCTGGCCAAGTACAGGCTCCTCTTTGATTCGGATCTCTTCGTGTGGGGCGGGGGCACCTGCCTCTACGAGCCCGGGGACGGCGACATCCGGGGCATGGAAAGCTTTCTGCGCAACATCCGGCTCTTCCGGATTGCAGGGAAACCATACGGCTTTCTCGGCATCGGGATGGGAGAGCTCGCGTCCGGGAGATCAAGGCGCATCACGGGAAGCATCCTGAAGCATGCATCCTTTGTCACGTTCCGGGACCCGGCTTCCATGGACATCGCCCGGGGCGTTACGGACCGGTCCCTGTGGCAGAGGTTCGAGCTTTGCGGGGACCCCTTCCTCCTGTCCGGGGACCGGATGCGCATGCTTCGGAAGGCCGACGCCAGAAGGCCCATGACAAGAATCGCCTTCTGCGGGCACCTGGGCCTGGCGGACCGGGAACCCCTGGTCCGGTTCTACGCCGATCTTCTGGACCGCCTGATGGAGGAAACGGGCGCATCCGTCTCCTGTGTGCCCATGCAGTCCTGGAAAGGGATGGATGACAACCGGTTCCACGAGCAACTGAAAGGGCACATCAGGCACAGGGATCGATTCAAGGTCCACACGTACGACTCCATGGAATCCCTCATCGCCCTCCTGGAAGAGGTGGACTTCCTCATCGGGATGCGGCTTCACTCCATCCTGCTCGCCGACGTGCTCGGCATTCCCAGCCTGGGCATCGAGACCATGCCCAAAGTGGGCTTCTACCTCAGCGCCTTTCCGGAGGCATGCTCCAGGCGTGCGTACGGACTGATGGAGCCCTTCACCCCGGCCAACATCCTGGAGGTGGAGGAAGCCTGCTGGAAGGAGAGGAACCTGGTTGAACAAACCCTTGAGAAGCTTCGTCAGGGAGCCGAGAGGAACCTTTCCACCCTGGAATCCGCCCTTCGAGGCCGTCTCGAACCGTGAACTCCGCTTGACAGCACCGCGCATTTTTCATTACCTAGGGTGAGAGGAGGTGCCCCATGAAACGATTCTTCCTAGTCCTTGCCCTTTCTACATTCCTCTATGCCTGCGACCACAACACCTTTCTCGGTGTACAGCCCGTGGATGACACCGTGAACTGGTTTCCGGGCGTGGAGTCACAGTGCCAGGGAACGGACTGCTATTTCATAGTCCGCGGGGCACCGTACACCCTGGACTCGGACATCCGCCTCGTGGACAGGGACCACAACGTCCTGTGGCGATATCCACACTACCTGAACCCCGGGCACGAGAAGCTCAACTTCCCCCATTCCGTCACCCTCCACAACTTCCCCATCTCCTACAACGGCACGGAGTACGGGACCGACGTGACCAAGGTATGCATCTCGAACACGGGCAAGGGACAGGGGCTGATCATCGACTACGACACCATGGAGACGATCTGGAATTCAAAGGATGTCTCCTTCAGCGACGGGGAGGAGCTTTTCTACCTGAACTGGTTCGAGCTGATCCCTGAAGAATACTCCCTGGCCGAAGAGATGGGATTCGGCAGGCAGCCAACGGTTCTACTCAGCACCCGGGACATGCATCGATGCGCCGAGGCGACCCTTGACGGGCAGATCGTCTGGCAGTTCGGCGAGACATGGCAGTCCGGAAACGACGACTGGCATCTGCATGGGTGTCACGGGCCCCAGCGCATCCTGATCCGCGACCGGGACGGCAACGTAAAGGGAAAGCACACGCTCATCGCCGACTCCGAGAATCATCGTGTCATCCAGGCGGACGAGAACGGGAACATCGTCTGGCAATGGGCTCCGGAGAGTAGTGCCTATTGGCTCGGCTGGCCCCGGGACGTGGACCTTCTCAACCCGGACAGCCGGCTGCCCCCGGCCTCCGGGCCCAGGGACGAATATCTCCTGGTCACGGATCTCTACCACGTGTACAAGGTTCACCGCACCTACGACCCGGACGCCACGGGCCCGGACATGTATCACCAGGTCATGGAAGACGTGGTCTGGCACATGCAGGCTGTGATCACGAACGCGAGCTTCGGCATGTTCGAGGTGGACGTGATCATCGAAGACCAGGAGAGCGACGACTGGATGCACGGGGACGTGCTCACCGGGGCCATGCAGCGCATCGACCGGGTCACCCAGGAGGGCGAACCCCTTTATGTCTACCCGGCAAACGAGGGAGGCTGCCCGCCGGTGGTGGTGCCCGTTTCCAGCGGGACAGGCTTTCGGCTGGCCTCCACGGTTCCTCCGCTGCGCATGGACGTGCTGAATCTTTCCCTTGCCGTTCTTCTCGTTCTCCCCTATCTTGCGATCAAACGTCGAAGGCTCCGCAGGCACAGAGACCGCTATGAGCCGTAAGAAGGGAACGTGGCGCCGCGAAATCATCTTCGGCCTCTTTTCCTTTTTTCTTGCCTATGTCTTTTTTTACCTCACCACGCACAAACGCCCTCCCCTGACCCTCTCTGTTGCCGCAGGCCTCGTGGTGCTCGGTATCGTCACCGGCCTGGTCCTGAGGAGATCCACCCGGTCCCTGTTCCTCATCTTCTTCATCCTTCCTTTCTATCCTTTTGTTCGTATTCAGATCCTCCGCTTCCAGATCGTTGGCCACCTGGTCATGTTCCTGGTCTCCAGGTGGACTGAGTTTCTCATGTTCCTTGCCCTTCTCGGGAGAAAGGCAGGGGGCCTTCGCAGGGTCCTCTACTCCGCATCGCTCCTGGACCTGCTGATCCTTTCCTACATCCTCGTAGGCCTCGGCTTCTTTGCGGACGCGGTGCGCAGGGGAGAGTGGGTGATGGGCATGTGGGGGCTCAAGGAGCAGTTTATCTTCTTTCTTTTCTATTTCCTGGTGCGATTCATCCCGATGGAAAAGGCGGACATGAAAAAGATCCTCGTCTGGTCGGGTGTCATCGCCACCGGGATCGCAGCCTTCGGGTGCATCCAGGCACAGTTCTTCGGTGAGGACTTTCTGCTGAAGCTGGGCTACGGGATCAGCCTGAGCGATTCGGGTCTCACCTACGTGGACCAGACCTACAGCAGGACCTTTCCAGGCGGCCTGAGCTTCATCCGCGCCATCTCCATTCTTCAGGATGCCTTGAGCCTGGGCGCCTACCTGATGCTCTTTGCCCTCCTCCTGCACCCCTTCTGCTTCCTGCCGGATGACAAGAAGCACAGGATGTGGAAACACCTCGTCTACCTGGTCATCCTCATGGGGATGCTCTACACCACCACGCGATCTGCCTGGATCGGCACCGCGGCGGGCATCCTCTATCTGGCCTGGACAAGGAAGAAGATCCTGCAGACCGCGGGCATCTTCCTTCTTCTCGGCGGCCTCTTTCTGGCCCTGCTCCTGAGCATCCCCGGCGGATACGAGTTTCTGGAAGGCTCGCTCTTCACGGGAAAGGAGTCCAGCGCGGTCATCCACTGGTCCAAGTACGGCTGGCAATTCCGCCTCATGCTGGACAACCCGCTGGGGATCGGCCTGGGCATGACCGGAAGGGTGGGCATCCGCTTCGGAACGCCCCTGCAGGGCGGGTTCTCCACGGAATGCTGGTACCTGCAGGTGGGCACGCAGATGGGACTTCCCGGCTTCCTCCTGTACATGGCCATCGTGCTGGAGACCCTGCGGAAACTCTTTCTCACGGCAAGGCAATGCAGGGATCCTTTTTCCAGGGACCTTGCCAACGGGATCTTTGCCGCGTTTCTGGGTTGCTCGCTTTTCGGGATCTTTTTGAACGTATGGAGCTGTCACGTCATCCCCATCCTCATGCACCTCCTGGTGGGGATTGCACTCTTTCACATCCCCTTCTGGGACAAGGGGATTGGGAACCAGAGGAAGCAGGCCGATTCCCTGACAGGATGAAAGGGTTTTTCTTCTCGAATACGGCCGATTTTTTTGAGAGTCCTGCGGCCCCCGGATTAGGAAAAGGCATCCGAGTCGATGAAGGGCGAAGAACAACAGGGAAGCGGCACACAACCGCAGCAGGGTCCGCGTGAATTCCTCTTCGTGGGCTATGGAGACTGGCACCTCTGGAAGAGCGACGGGTTTCGCACACGGAGTGCGCAGTTGGTGAGGTTCCTGGCACATTCAAATCGCGTGTCCCGCATCTCCGTCCTGAACGAACCCGTGTACCTGCGGGGCGTGCGCAAGGGATTTTCCATCCCCAGGACGCACCGGTTTCTTCACCTCCCCTTCCGGGCCGGTGCGAGCAGGGCGGAAGAAAAGATCCTTCTGCTGGATCCCTCCCGTTTCCTGGTGGGGCCGGACCTTCTGAAAAGACCCCTGACCACGCGTCTCGTTCGAAAAGGCCTGGACCTGCAGGCTCACACCCGGCCGGTCCTCTGGATCGCCAACGTGCACAAGGCCTTTCTGATGGCCAGGGTTCCATCCTCCATCAAGGTCTTCGATGCCATCGATGACTGGGGGTCCGTGCAGGCTTACCAGAGGCTGTCGAAACGCATCCGTGCAGGTTATGAAGCGGTTCTCGAGCAGGCAGACATCATCTTCACGGTCTCCCGTCACCTCCAGCAGAGATTCCTGGAACAGGCCCGTACCGATCTCGTGTTTCACCTGCCGAACGGTGTGGATCTGGGGCTCTTCTCCGATCCCGCGCCTCCACCCTCCTTGCGTTCCCGGACAAGAAGCGACCGGGAACCGCTCCTCACCTATACGGGTGTCCTCTCGGAAAGGACCGACATGGATCTCGTGGAGCAGGCTGCACGGGACCTGCCCCACTGCCGCATACGGCGGGTGGGCCCCATGACCCGTGAGGTGGAGCGCAGGTGGAAAAGGCTCCGTCGCCTCTCGAACCTGGAGTGGAAGGGGCTGGTCCATCACAGTGAGATCCCCACCCTGCTCCACGCCTCGGATGTTCTCCTTCTTCCCCACAAACGTTCGCAACTGAGCCTCTCCATGGACCCGTTGAAGCTCTACGAGTACCTGACCACCGGCCTCCCGGTGGTGGCCACCCCTGTGCCGCCCTGTGAAGACTATGCCCACCTCATCCACGTGGCAGAGGGCAAGGCGTTCTCAGAGAGGATCAAAGAGGCACTGGAGGAGTGCAAGCGTCCCGATGCTGAGTCGATCTGGAGGAGCAGGATCCAGGAGACAAAGCGACACGGGTGGGAGATACGGGTTGCCGCGATCCTTAATCAGTTGGATGAGAACTTCTAACAGGCCGCCTTCATTGTGGCAATCAAGATTTGAGTTGATGTGATTATACAGTGAGGTTCGACTTGCCCGGATAAACCCCTCCTCGATCTTGCCCACCATTTCGAAATGATACCGATTGGATCTCAGGGGGCTGCTTTTTCCGTATGGATGGCAGATGTATTCACAATCAGGAGGGTCTATTTCCTTGCGATCTCTATTCCAAACATCAAAATCCTCTGATGTTTAGATCGTTAGTAAATATGTGCAATCGTGGGAGGAGGATTCGCGCATGCTGTTTTTGAGAGATCTGCAATACCCGAGGAGGGCTGGGAACGTGAGAAATATTCAACGGGAGGACGAAAGACTTGAGAGTTGATAAGAAGTGTGGCGGTTCATGAAGAGGTGCACCGATTGTGGAGGAAATTACCTGAACTTTGACTGCGGAATATCCCGAGGTTGCCCGCTAAGCCCCATCCTGGGTGCATACTTCCTCTACGAACTGGACATGAGGATAGAGGAGCTGGGCCTGTTCTACGTACGCTTCATGGACGACATCGTGGTGCTGACGCCCACGACATGGAAGCTCAAGAAGGCCGTCCGCGCCCTGAACCAGGTGATTGAGGGGCTACGGCTGAAGGTTTTCTTCTCAAGTTTGTTGAACTGTGCAGAGCGTATCTCCCGGCTTCATGAGCAGGGTGAGGATTCAGACCGCATCGGGCGATACGTTCGGCGTTGGGAACAATGGGTGCGCAGTGGATTGGGGGCTTGTGGTTGGTATCACCTCACCTCAGCTGGAAGGCCTCCTTGTCATCCTCTTGTTGAGCGACCTACGAACGTCTTAATCGGGGCGATCTTTTCGCAGCGCACATCTCATGTCTGCAAAGCAGGGACTTGTCCTTGTATGCACCACGGTTGACATGTTCGCGTGCGCGGGCCGCCCTACTGCTCGAAGCAGTAAAGATGATGTAGGCCAGAGCAGCCCGAAGCTCCCGCGTATGTCCATCCTTCGTAGCCGGCCACAGCACTGGCTCCCATAGCTCCAAAGGCACAAGGGTAGGGGCATGTTATGTCGGTTGTCCACTCCTCGCACGATGTGTTCTGGCTTGCGGACGGGTTGCGCGGTTGCCCTTGAACGCCAGTGTTAGTCCATACGTAAACGTCCAGAGGGCCTGCTCCGGATGCTGTGATACTGAGAGTAGCCGATAGGCTTGCGTCGGTGAGGTCCTCCCAATCGCTAGCGATCTCCACACCGTTTACTAAAACGTAGGGATAGGGGGAATGGGTAAAACGGCTAGCAGGTCCTACGGTGGTGGTACTCAACCAGGCCTTGTATATCCCAGGCAGACCGGCGGCGTCCGCCTCGGCCTGACATATGGCGTCGGCTCCTTCCAAACCTCCCAAATCGCCGTCATGAGATCCGTTCGTTATGAACGCCGTTTTCGTACAACCTTCGTCAACCTCTCCGTAGCCTACATCTCCTGGGCACTGGTTGTCCTCTCCGTCGCAAAGCTCGGGTGCGTCTGGATAGACATCTGCATTGCCGTCGTTGCAGTCGTCTCCCGGATTTGGACATGCCCAAGTAGCCGGATTCC
Source organism: uncultured Thermodesulfobacteriota bacterium (assembly GCA_964609935.1). Lineage (GTDB taxonomy): Bacteria > Desulfobacterota > DSWW01 > DSWW01 > DSWW01 > CAYTRL01. Next base: position 17,743 of record CAZSUQ010000019.1, read on the forward strand.
CGTATCCGTCTTCGTCATTGTCTATGCACACATGCGCCTCGAGGGCTTCGACCCTGGCAACAAGCTCTTCGAACTCCACAAGCGAAACTTCGCAGTTGCACTCCCCCGGGGGTCCCTGTTCCCCCTGAGGCCCGGTCTCACCCTGCGGCCCCTGCAGGCCTTGAGGTCCCTGCTCTCCCTGGGGCCCTTGTTCCCCCTGAGGCCCCTGATCCCCTTGAGGCCCGGTCTCACCTTGCGGTCCCTGTTCCCCCTGAGGACCAAGAGGGCCCATCGGTCCTTCAGGACCCTGTTCGCCGTCCGCAGGCCACTCGTTCCGGCAGTCATCCCCGAGGCAGACCTGGTCGCCCTTGAAGGTTCCGCTGACCTCCAGCCGGTGAGACGGGTCTCCGACCCCGATGCCAACGTTCCCCTGGCTTCCAATGGTCAGCCTCTTGTCCAGGGTTCCTCCATCCCTTGTCCAGAATTCCATACCCGCGTCATCCCGCTCGGCCATGACCTGAATCGCGTTGGTGTCCGGCCGTACCCTTACCCTGAAGCTTCCAGCGCCCGCTTCGGTCTCCGGGCCGGCCGCCTCGGTCATGCGCAGCTCGGGGAATGAATCCACGATACTCAAGCTCGCATGTGGATCCATGGTGCCGATGCCGACGTTGCTGCCTACATCATCAACATACAGGGACTCCCCGATGACCTTCTCCGCGGCCATGGCATAAGGCACACTGAGGATCATCTGCCTCGGCGTCATCTCGGGGTCGGTATCCACCTGGATTCCCAGGTACAGGATCTGCCCTTCAAACAGGGAGGAACTGAGCGGTTCTACCGAGCCGAGCAGAACGTTGAAGCTGCCTTGCTCGACCTCCACGTCGTAGTGGACTTCACCCTCCGGGGGGAGGGGCCATAAATGGCTGCCCCCGGAAGGCACGTCATAGATCTTGAAATAGATGTCAAAGGGGCCGTCCAGCGGAGTGCCGCCTGGGTCGGTCAGAAACCCCCGGTAGTTGATCAGGTGCGGCACTTGAGCCAGGACCGCTGAGGAAGAAAGCACGCATAACAACGAGGCGAAAATGCACAGTCTCTTCATGTCCCTACCTTCCCTTCTCGTTGAAATATTTGTGGAGAAAGATCTCTGTTATGGCAACGGACGTAACCAGGAGAAATCAACGCCCTCTCAAAACATAGTTTTCACTGCTCGATGTCCCGAGCACCCCCGGTCCGATGGCATCGTTCTCAAGGGCATAGTTCGCAGAGTCCCTGTCTCCCCCACCGCCGTCGAATTGTGCAATCGGCCAAGCAAAGCCGCATCCCTCATCAACCTCTCCGTAACCAGAATCACCGGGGCACTGATTGTCTATGGCATCGCACAGCTCAGGGGCGCCCGGGTAGTCGAATTCATACTCATCGTTGCAGTCGGCCTCAGGGTATGTACAAACAGGGTTGGCACACGCTCCGTATCCATCTCCGTCACCGTCGATGCACTGGCACAGGATTTCGTCGTCGTCCACAGAACCGTTGCAATCGTTATCCAGCCCGTCCCCGCAGGATGTCGGCGACAGGCAGTACTCTTCCGAAATTCCCGGGTTAACATCAGGGTTGATGTCATCACAGTCCCATTCGGGATAAAGGCACTCTTCAGATGCCGGATTCCCGTACCCGTCTCCGTCGTTGTCGACACAATCCGGTGGCGGCCATGTCTCCTGGCCCATTAGAAACATGCCTGACAGGAAGATGATTCCGATCCAGATTGGGATAGTGTCTCTTCTGAACATGTCTTGCCTTTTTCTCTTTGAAAGCGTTGTTGTTCAAGTACCCGCCCATTGATCTTCCAACGACCCTATCCCACCGCCAAAAAAAAAATCAAGCCGAATAACACCGGCCAAAGACCCCGCCCACCCCAAAAAGAGAAT